>NZ_JBFAHW010000084.1:0-45939 GCF_040654355.1 Streptomyces sp. NPDC050704
CCGAGGATGCGCGGGGGGCGTTCGTGGTGATCACGGATGCCGGGCGGGTGGCGATCGAGGCGGCGGCTCCGTTGCATGTGGAGGCGGTGCGGGAGTTGTTCCTGGACCATGTGACCCCGGCGGAGCTGCGGACGCTGGCCGACATCTCCGACCGAGTGGTGGCGAAGCTGGACGAGGACCCCGCCTGAGCGGCTGCACGGGTCTTCGGCCATGTCGGCAGGGCCGGTAGCCCGGCTCTTGTGGCTCGCGGCGATGGTTGGCCAATCGCAGTGCAGCTTGGCCGTGATGCCGTCCTGGCCATTGGTCTGGACGTCGAAGCGTGAAGCCAGTGAGCCCTCTCCGGCTGGTCAGGCATGAGGCGGGGCCGCTGGTGACTGGTGACGTCGTAGCGTCGGTTGGCGTCGAGGCGGTTGTCGGCGGTCACGGTGTGGAGTCGGAAGGGGGCTCCGGCGCCCTGAAGTCCCTGTCGCACCGCTTGCGCGATGGCCTGGAAACTCGTGCCGCATCACCCACGTCCGACCGCCCGCTCCGGTCCTGGCCAATACCGCAGACGCGGTGGGCGGCGTCGAGATCCCGGCGGTGCACGGCTTCCGCGTCTCCTGCTTGATCGCGACAGCCGCCACGGTCGGCGGACTGATTCCGGCCCTGCTTCCCGCCTGGCGGCGCCCGAGGTCCCGGACCGAGACGGCGGGCTGAGCAGCGATCCGTGCGGCGGCTCCGGATCCGGCGTGTGGTCTCTCGGCGCGGTCTCTCAGTCGAGTTGTGCTGCGACCCGCGTGAGGCTGTCCTCGATCCGGCCCAGGACCTCGAGAGCCTCGGCCTGCTCCTCAGAGGTCAGGTCGTTCACGGTGCTCGCCTCGAGATCGAGCCACGCGCGCTCCACCTCTTGCCGCAGGGCGTTGCTGGCGGCCGTGGGTTCCACGATGGTGGCCCGCTTGTCGCTGGGGGAGGGGCGGCGGCGTACGAAGCCCGCGTTCTCCAGACGTTGAATGGTGCGGGTCATGGTGGCGGCGTCGGATCCGAGCAGGCGGACGAGGTCGGTCTGACGCTGGGGGCCGCGGTCCCACAGCTGCATCATGACCAGTTCCTGACCGGGGTGGAGGCCGACGCGGCGCAGTAGCTGCCCGGCGAACATGCGGTGCAGGCGGGCCACGCGGAGGATCGCGTGGCTGAGGGGACCGGCCGCGACGGAAGGTGGCAGCGGCAAGGGGCCGTCCGCTGACGGCGTCGTCCGGGCTGCGGTCGAGTGACCTGCGTCCGCTCTCTCCGGCTGGGGCATTTCTTCCTCGCTGGGCGGTCGGAACTTGCTTGAACAGGTAGATGCTACCGCTCTCCCGGGTCCCAACGGGCCGACAAGAGCGCCTTCCGTTCCTGCGTAAGGACGGCCAGAGTGACGTGGATCACGGGTGCGTGGGGATGGCTCCGATACGATTTACTTGTTCGGACAGTTAACTGCGCGACCGGCGCTGGTACGTCATGGGCCGCGGGGAATGGCGGCCCGCCTGTGAGACAAGGAAATTGATCTATGTCAACGGCTTTCCAGTCCTACGCCCTCAGCGGCAAGCAGCTGGCCAATCGCATCGTGATGGCTCCGATGACTCGTAGTCGCGCATACGATGACGGGCAGTGCGTGACCGACCTGTCAGCCACCTACTACGCGCAGCGGGCGAGTGCCGGTCTGATCATCACGGAGGGCACCCAGCCGTCCGTGGTGGGCCAGGGCTACCCCGCCACGCCGGGCATTCACTCGGCCGAGCAGGTCGCGGCCTGGCGCAAGGTGACTGACGCCGTGCACGCCGAGGGCGGTGTGATCTACCTGCAGCTGATGCACACCGGCCGGGTCGGCCACCCGAGCCTGATGGGCCTTCAGCCGGTCGGCCCGTCCGCCGTCACAGCCAAGGGGCAGGTCTACACGCAGAGCGGCCCGCAGGACTTCGTGACGCCGAAGGAACTCACCGAGGCCGAGATCCTCGAGACGATCGCCGACTATGCCTCCTCCGCGCGCAACGCGATCGAGGCCGGCTTCGACGGCGTGGAGCTGCACGGCGCCAACGGCTACCTCATCCACCAGTTCCTGGCCCCGAGCTCCAACCGGCGCACCGACGGCTGGGGCGGTTCGCCGCAGGCCCGCATCCGCTTCGCCGTCGAGACCACCAAGGCCGTCGCCGAGGCCATCGGCGCGGACAAGGTCGGCTTCCGTCTCTCCCCCGGAAACCCCTTCAACGACATCGACGAGTCCGACCGGGCCGACGTGGAGGCCACCTACACCGCGCTGGTCGACGAGCTCGCCCCGCTCGGCCTGGCCTACCTGCACCAGATGGAGGCGCCCGAGAGCCGCGACCTGACCCTCCGTCTGCGCAAGCAGTTCCCGGGCACCTACATCCTCAACCCCTTCACCGCGCCGCAGCCCACAGGGCCGGAGGCGCTGGAGCTGATCGAGAACGGCACCGCCGACCTGATCTCCTTCGGTGCCCTGTTCCTGGCCAACCCCGACCTGCCCAAGCGGCTGGCCGCCGGCGGTCCCTTCAACGCCCCGGACCCCGCCGCGTTCTACGGCGGTGACCACACCGGTTACACCGACTACCCGACCCTCGACTGACCCTCGGCCGTCAGGCCTGCACGTGTGCCCCCGCCCGGTGGATCCGGCTGGGGGCACACGCGCGGGCGCGCATATTTTCCTGCCCGGACAACTCGGTGGGTCGACGGCATGGGTCTCACGACACGCCACGTGCTGCCGTCGATGCTCCTCGCCGGGAGGGGTGTCATCACGAACGTCTCGTCCGTCACGAGATGGCGGCCTGTCGGCGCGGTGCCGGTGAGGCTGGGAAGGCCGGTGGCGTCGCCCCGCCCGGGAGAGCGCTGACGACGACACTCCACTCCTGCGTCCCGGAACCGATCGGCTGCGGTGCAGGTCCATCCCCACGGTCTGCGGTACGTCCAGGCCGTCGTCGGTCTCACGTCCGCGTCGGTCCCCGAGGGCGTCACTCCTCGCAGGTGCTGGCGTCCCAGGTCTTGATCCGCCGAAGCAGCCGCCGCAGCTCCGTCAGCTCCTGCTCTTCGAGGCCGGCGAACAGCTCCGCCTCGGCGACGCGTACGGCGCGGTCGGCCCGGACGACCAGCGCGGTCCCGCGATCGGAGATCTCGACGACATGGCGGCGTCGGTCGGCGGGGTCGCGGCGGCGGGTCACCAGCCCGTTGTTCTCAAGGCCGTTGAGTACCGTGACCAGCACACTGGGGTCGACTTTCAGTTCCTCCAGCAACGCCTGCTGGCTCAGGCGCTCGCGTTCGGCCAGCAGCCCCAGCACATGGGCGTGGCTGAACTTGAGCCCCATTTCGGCCAGCGCCTGCCGGACTTCCGTCTCGGCGATCCGGCCCAAGCGGGCCAGGACGAAGCTGACGCGGTCGGTGATCACGAGACGATTCTATCAACCGTCACCGATGACAGGAATGATCAGATCGTTGGTAGCGTTCAATGATCTGTCGATATCCACGATCGAGCCCGCAAGGACAGGGGGCGGTTCGCATGACCGACTACGGTCACGACCTGCGCTTCGGATCATTCCTCACACCTCAGAACCAGGACCCCCAGCGTGTGGTGGACCTGGCAGTGCACTCCGAACAGGTGGGACTGGACCTGGTGACCTTCCAGGATCACCCCTACCAACCGGCCTTCCTCGACACCTGGACGCTGATCAGCTGGGTCGCCGCCCGTACCGAGCGTGTCCACCTGTCCGGGAACGTCACCAACCTGCCCCTGCGCCAGCCCGCGGTCCTGGCCCGCTCGTTGGCCGGTCTCGACCTGCTGTCGGGCGGCCGGATCGACCTCGGTCTGGGCGCGGGCGGCTTCTGGGACGCCATCGAGGCGATGGGCGGGCGGAAGCTGACACCGGGCGAGAGCGTCCAAGCGCTGAGCGAAGCCATTGACGTCATCCGCGGCATCTGGGCGGTCGCCGAGCGCGGCGCCCTGCGGATCGACGGCACGTACTACAAGGTCAACGGCGCCAAGCGCGGCCCGGCACCCGCCCATGACGTACCGATCTGGCTGGGCGCCTACAAGCCCCGCATGCTCCGGCTGATCGGCGAGAAGGCCGACGGCTGGCTGCCCAGTCTGAGCTTTCTGTCCTCGCCGACCCTGAGCGAGGGCAACGAGATCATCGACGAGTCGGCCGCACGGCACGGCCGCGACCCGCGCGAGATCCGCCGTCTGCTCAACATCCAGGGAGACTTCGGCACTTCGGGCGACTTCCTCAAGGGGCCGGCCGAGCAGTGGGTGGAACAGCTCCTCCCCTTCGTCCTGGAGGACGGCATCGGCACCTTCATCCTCGCCTCCGACGACCCCGTGACGCTCCAGACCTTCGCCGAGGACGTCGCCCCCGCCCTGCGGGAGCAGGCCGCCGCCGAACGCGAGTCCGCCGGCACGCCGACCGGCGGCGTCCGCCCGGCCGCCGCCCTGGCCAAGCGCCGCGGCGGCATCGACTACGACGGCCTGCCCGCGGACTTGGCCGACCGGGCCGTGGAGCCGGGGGACCGCGAGTACCGCAGCGTCCGCTCCACATACGTGTGGTCCGGCCAACCTGGGCTGGTATTGCGCCCCACCACACCGCGGCAGGTCTCCGAGGCGCTCGGCTACGCCCGAGCCCAGCACGTGCCGATAGCGGTCCGCAGCGGCGGACACGGGATCAGCAGTGCCTCCACCAACGACGGCGGCATCGTCCTCGACCTCGGTGCCCTCGACGGCATCGAGCTCATCGACCGTGAGCGGCGCCTGGTGCGCGTCGGACCCGGCGCCCGCTGGGGCGAGGTGGCCGCCGCGCTTGCCCCGTACGGTCTCGCGATCAGCTCGGGCGACTACGCCGGCGTGGGTGTCGGCGGACTGGCCACCACCGGCGGCCAGGGCTTCCTCGGCCGTTCCTACGGCCTCACCATCGACCACCTCAAGGGCGCGGACGTCGTCCTGGCCGACGGCTCCCTGGTACGCGCGGACGCCGAGCACCACCCCGACCTGTTCTGGGCCCTGCGCGGCGCCGGTGCCAACATGGGCATCGTCACCTCGTTCGACATCGAGGCCACCGAACTCGGCGACGTCGCCTTCGCCCAGATCCTGCACGACGCCACCGACACCGCGGGCTTCCTCCAAACGTGGGGCAAGGTGGTGGAGGACAGCCCGCGCGAGCTGACCGCGTTCCTCATCGTCGTCCATCAGGGAGGCCGGCGCATCGCCCAGACGTACGCCGTCTGGGCCGGCGACGACACCGAACGGGCGGCCCGGGCACTGGAGCGCTTCCTGCCCATCGCCCCCGTCCTCCAGCAAAGCGCGCAACTCGTCCCGTACGCGGCGGTCATGGCCCCGACGCACGACCAGCACGACGGCCAGTCCCTGATGCGCAGCCGCAGCGCACTGGTGGACCACATCGACGCCGACACCGCCGCCCTGGTGGCAGGCCTGTTCGACCGCAGGGACACCAGCTACTTCCAGATCCGCGCAGTCGGCGGAGCCATCAACGACGTACCGGCCGACGCCACCGCCTACGCCCACCGCACGCAGAACTTCTCCCTGTCCGTCCTGGTCCGCCAGGGCCACGAGCGACAGGCGGCCCAGGAATGGGAGAAGGTCCCGGCGACCGGCCTCTATCTCAGCTTCGAGACCCATGACCACGCTGCCGCCCTGACCAAGGCGTTCCCGCCGGTCACCCTGGCGCGGCTGCGGCAGGTGAAGGGCGCCTACGATCCGCAGAACGTCTTCCGCGACAACTTCCCCATCAGCCCGACGACATGACCCCGGGACGGAAGTGTCACGGCCCACGCCCGGCAATTCAGGTGGATCTCCAGTACCGGCCCCGTGCCCGGCAGCCGACGCCCCGGGAGACGCGCATCCTCGACGCCGTCCTCAGTGGTGTCTTTGACTACGCGCGAGAGAAGCCGGAAGGGTGAAAGGCCGAGCAATTTTACAATTCCTTCACGGTGTTTGCCGGCCGTTCTTGATAACTCGCAAGTAACAACGCCCCATTGATTGAACCATGACCCTCTCATGGGCGGTTGCGGGGATTCTGTTGAAGTTTCGAAGTCCGAGTGTTCTACTGATCTCGCTGCAGTGAGCTGCTGAATTGGCAAGGGCGCAGGGGTACTTCTACGTACCGGGATCCGCGCCCGTCCGCTTTCCCTGCTCCTTCTTGCAGTTGCTGTCACCCCCCTCACCGAAAGGCCCCCCATGAGGACCCCTGTTTCCGCGATATCCGCCGCCACGGGCGCTGCCGTCATCGCGCTGCTCAGCGTTCCCGCCACCGCGTTCACCGCCACCGCGGAAGGCACGACCGAGCGATCCACCTCCTACGTGGCCACCGGCAGTGTCTTCCAGGAAGCCCTGGCCGAGGGCGCTGTCGTCGGCACGCAGGACTACTGCGAGACGGGCCCCAACGAGCCGGGACGCTGCTGACCCTGCTGATCGACGCCCCGCCGGATCGGTCGATCCGGCGGGGTTGCCGACCGCGCGGAATGGAAAGGTCGGTGACGTTGCGGCATGACCGCATCGCACGCCCTGGTGGTGTCCCTGCGAAAGGCGGGGACGCATCTACTGAAGGAATTGATGACCGGGTTCGGCTACTCCCTCCACGGGGAGGTCTCGGCCGCCGCCGAAATTCAGCCGAAGCTGAGGGGCGACACGCTGTGGCGTGTACTGACCATGGTCTACGACGAAGAGGAACTGAGCCGGCTCACCGAGAGCAAGGAACGGGCCGTGGTCGACGCGGCCATCGCCGAGGCGGTCGCCGCGTTCTACGGGGCCTGGCGCATTCGGCTCGGTATTCCCTGGCGAGGCCCGGCAGAGGAGGCCCCTTCACCGGAACTCGTCGCCAGAACCCTGGCGCGGACCGCCGCCCGCGGCTTCGCCGACACTCCGGAAGACGTCTGCTGGTTTCTGCACCAGCTCGACCCGCACCGGGCCGACGAGGGTTTCCTGAGCGAGTGGCTGGACACGGGCAACCCCAGGATCGTCTTCAACTACCGCGATCCGCGCGACGTACTGCTGTCCATGGTCAACTTCCTCTCCGGTGAGAGCGGCCGCGGGGTCGGCCACTTCACCGACCACCGCGTCTACCGCGCCATCCTGCGAAACGCGGGCAGTTTCGAGGAACGGCTGACCATCGCCCTCACCGACCCCTGCTTTCCCGGCGCCGACGCCTTCGAGCGCGGGCTGTGGCTGCTGCGCCACCCCGCCGTCTGCAAGGTCTCCTTCGAGGAACTCGTCGGCCCGCGCGGCGGCGGTTCCCGGCAACTCCAGTCGGCGGCCGTCGTCCGGATCGCCGACTTCCTCGGCACGGACGGCGACCCTGTCCAGAACCCGGCCGACCTCGTCGACCAGCTCTTCAACGACCAGTCGTACTCGTTCCACCGGGGACGGATCGGCGCCTGGCGCGAACACTTCACACCGGAGCACGAGAAGCTCTTCGAGGAACGGTACGGCACCGTGCTGGACGCCTACGGATATCGCTGACCGGGGCCTCCCTTCCGGCCAGGTCACCTCTGGTCGGTGGTGTCGGGCGCCGTCACCCCCGGTCGGGAACCGACGCGATCGCCGACGGGAACCGGTACGTGAGATGGGTGTCCTGACCGACGGCTATGAGTCTCACCGGCCGAAGGCCGTCGAATGGGGAACCAACAGGGCTCCTGGGCCGGACGAGTGGAGACCCGGCGACCGGCAACAAACTAGCCTTGAATGGTTGTCGCGTCAACCATGTCCGAGGCTTCGTAGGGTGAGCCGGCGGCTAGGCTGCCGGACCGGACGACGCCCCTCGATGCCGACGAAGAGGCCGCCTGGCGGGCCTTCGCCCGGGTCGTGCTGGTCGTGCCACGCGTCCAGAAGGCCGATCTGTTCGCCGGGTGCGGGCTGAGCCTGGTCGAGTACATCGTCCTGGTGAACCTCTCTGAGGCCCCCGGCCAGGCCATGCGCATGCGCGAACCCGCCGCCGAGTCCGTCCTGTCCACCGGCGGCACGACCCGCCTGGTCGAGCCTGCTTGGGCTTGACGCCGAGGTGGGGCAGATAGATGATGCATCAACTCACTTCTCTCTGGGCGGCACATCTCACGTGCGCCCACGATGTCGAAGACGGAAGGCGTACGCATCTCATGAAGAAGCGTCTCATCAGCATGATCGTTGCAGGCGGCGCGGCAACAGCGGCACTGGCCGTGACCACAGGCCCGGCCCAGGCGGCGAGCGTGCCCCAGTGCGAGGCCGGCGCATCACTCGCCTGCGTGGCCGTCACGATGGAAACCAAAGCTCCGGTCCACAGCATCAGCGTCAACGGTGATTGCGTGCCGTTCAGCACGGGTACCACGGCTAGCACGAACGCGACTATCACGAACATTTACTTTCCCGAAGAGAGCGTGGCCCTCTCCGGGTCTCCCACCACACTGACCTATTCGGGCTACGACTGCGAGAAGACCACTCAGAACGTGCAGCGCGTGGGCTGGTCCACGGGTTCAGTGGGAGTCGGCAATTACCGCTGGGTGGCCATCGGCCGTATCTGGCAGTGACACACGCGGTGCGGTGGCCACCCTGGCGGCGGCCACCGCACCGGTTACCCGGCACATCGCTCACCGCTACCGGTGAGTTGGAACGACACAATCGGCCCGTACCTCCCCCTCCAGCACTGGCTCCGGCGGCGTTGCGGCTCAAGCGGCGGGACGCCTGAGGGCGCCGAGGCCTCACCGGCCGCCGAAGTCCCACCGGCGGCACGGCAGGCAACGTGCGCGAGCGGAACGTTCTGCTGGTTTCGACCCGGCGGGGGAGTCTCAGGGGTCCGGGGTGGCCTGACGAGCCGCGTAGGCGGCGGGTGCGAGACCGGTGTGCTGTCGGAAGAAGCGGCCGAAGTTGGCCGTGTCGGTGAAGCCGAGGTGGTCGGCGACCGCGCGGGCGGTCCACCGGGCGTGGCCGAGCAGACGGCGTGCTTCGAGCAGGCGGCGCTGATCGATGACCTGCCGTGCTCCGGTGCCGGCGGCGGCCTGGGCGGCGCGGCTGAGGGTTCGTACGGAACAGCCGAGCAGCCGGGCGTAGTCGTCGACGCGGTGCAGCTCGCGGTGGTGCAGCTCCAAGGCGTCCAGGAATCGTTCGTAGACCGGCATGACGCCCGGGTGCCTGGCATCGGCGTTGTTGGCCGAGGAGGTGTTTCCGGCGGTGACCGGAGCTTGTGCGACGCCCGGTGAGTTGGCGAGTCGTAGTAGCAGGACTTCGAGGAGACTGCACCGCAGGGCGTGATGGGCCGCGAGCGGGCGGCGTCCCAACGCACGGTGTTCGTCGAGGAGTTGGAACGCGGTCTGTGCCAGCCAGGGGGCGTCGTCGGGATGCGGCGTCAGTACGGCGGGGGCGTCGTGCGCGATGAGGGGAGCCAGCTCGCGGGCGGTGCCGGGCCGGAGCGCATCCGGCTCGAACAGGATGAAGGGACCACGCGCGGTGCCGGGGTCGTGCCAGCACTGCACGTGCCCGGGGCGCACCCACAGCCACTGGCCGGGAGCGACCGTGCGCGTGACGTGATCGACGTCGTGCCGCAGTTCACCCTCCGTCACGAGGATCAGGTAGTGGAAGGTGGCACGGCCCGGACGGGGCGGGTTCCACGGCCAGTCGTCGTGGTCGGCGTGGAAGTCCTCGACGGTGGTCACCTCCAGGCCGCGGGGTACCGACCGGGGGCTGGAAGCGGTACAGCGGGACGGACTCGGGCTCTGCGTATGCGGCGGAGTCGGGCCGCGAGACGAAGAGGGCGGAGGAACCTCGCTCGGACCGCCGCGGGTGTCGCCTGTCGACCATCATGTGTCCGCAGTCTACCGAGCGATTTGTCGTCCGCGGCGTAAGGATGGTGACCGCGGCCCACGCGGGTGCGTGCCGTCGGCGTCGTCCGATGCCTCCCCTCACCGCAGGCCACGAAGGTCCCCGCACAGCCGGGCGTTCGAATCGATGAAGGAGCTTTTGACCGTGGACGGAGAGACGCTGCAGAAGACCGCGGCCGACTGTGCCGAGGAACTTCCCGGGGCTGGGCTGGAGCACCCGTTCGGTCCCGAGTGGGAGGTGTACAAGGTGCGCGGCAAGGTCTTCATGCTCATGACGCAGGTGACGGGTGAACCGGTGGTGATTCTCAAATCGGCGCCCGACGAGGCGGCCGCCCTGCGGGACGAGCACGTGGAGATCACCCCTGGCTACCACATGAACAAGAAGCACTGGATCACGTTGGGGGGCGGAAACACGATCGAGGAGACGCTGGTGCAGGAGCTCGTGACCGACTCCTACCGACTTGTCGTCAGCGGGCTCGCCAAGTCCCAGCAGCCCGTCGACCCGCGCACCTACGGCCTCCGCGCCTGACCTCCGGCATGTCGTTCAACGGCACGAAGCTCCAGGACACAGCACGCCACACCGCACTCGCGCTCCCGGGAGTCAGCCACGGGCGCCCGTTCACCGAGCAGCTGGACGTCTACAAGGTGGCGGGCAAGGTCTTCCTGATCGTCACCGACGACCCGGACGAACTCATCGTCACCCTCAAGGCGGAACCGGAGTACGGGCGGCTGCTGCAAGGCCGGTACCCGTCGCTCACTCCGGGCCGCTACCTCGACAAGCGGCACTGGATCTCCGTAGGAGCCGGCCGGGACATCACCGCGGACCTGGTCGCCGAACTCGTCGACCACTCCTACCACCTCGTCCTGGAGACGGTTCCGCACAACCGCCGTCCCGGATGACCACCAACCGACCAACCAACCGATCACCAACCAACCGACCACGGACAAGGACCGCCCATGCACAGCATGTCGACCGAGGAATGGCACGCCTTCGTCACCCGCGGCGCGCCCACCGGACGGTTCGCCACCATCGGGGCCGGCGGCACACCGAACATCACCCCCGTCTGGTACGTCTTCGACGGCGAGGCCTTCCTGTTCACCACGGGTGGGGCGACGGCCAAGGCCCGCAACCTGCGGCGCAACCCCCGCGCATCCCTCTGCGTGGCCGACGACGCCCCGCCCTTCGCCTACGTCGAAGCGCGAGGCGAGGTGACGCTCAGCGAGGACCTCGACGAACTCCTCGATGTCGCCACCCGGTCCGGTGCCCGGTACATGGGCGCGGACAAGGCCGAGGCATTCGGCAGGCGCAATGCCGTCCCCGGCGAACTCGTCGTCCGCCTGCGCCCCACCAAGGTCATCGCCTACGGCGGCGTCACCGACTGACGAACACCCGGCCGCTCTCCACACTCACCGCGCGGCCCGGAAACAAGGACCCGTCCATGAAGCACGAAGCACAAGCACTGCCCCTGTTCTACGAGGACACGCGGCGCCCGCTGGCCGACCAGCTGCGGCCGCGCACCCTGGAGGACGTCGTCGGGCAGGAACACCTGCTCGCGACCTACGCCCCCCTCGGGCGCATGGTGGAGCAGGGGCGGCTGGTGTCGGCGATCCTGTGGGGGCCACCCGGATGCGGGAAGACCACCATCGCCCGGCTCCTGGCGCAGCGGACCGAGCTGGCCTTCGAGCCGCTGTCGGCCACCTTCTCCGGAGTCGCCGACCTGAGGAAGATCTTCGAGGCGGCCCGGCGCAGGCGCGAGATCGGCCAGGGCACGCTGTTGTTCGTCGACGAGATCCACCGGTTCAACCGCGCCCAGCAGGACAGCTTCCTGCCCTACGTGGAGGACGGCACGGTCACCCTCGTCGGGGCCACCACCGAGAATCCCAGCTTCGAGCTGAACGGGGCACTGCTCTCCCGCTGCCGGGTCTTCGTCCTCAAACGCCTCGACGACACCGCCCTGGACACCCTGATCGCGCGCGCCGAGCAGCTGACCGGGCGCGAACTGCCGTTGGACGACGAGGCCCGCCGGGCCCTGATGGCCATGGCCGACGGCGACGGCCGGTTCCTGCTCAACATGGCCGAGCAGCTCCAGGCGTTGCCCGACGGCGCACCGCCACTGGACACCTCCGGTCTCGCCCAGCAGATCCAGCGGCGGGCTCCGCTGTACGACAAAGCCCAGGAGAGCCACTACAACCTGATCTCGGCGCTGCACAAGTCGATGCGCGGCTCCGACCCCGACGCGGCCCTGTACTGGCTCGCCCGCATGCTCGACGGCGGCGAGGACCCCCTGTACATCGCCCGCCGACTCGTCCGCTTCGCCAACGAGGACATCGGAACAGCCGATCCCCAGGCCGTACAACAGGCCCTGGCGGCCTGGGACGTGTACGAGCGTCTCGGTTCGCCCGAAGGCGAACTGGCCATCGCGCAGGCCGTCGTCCACCTGGCGACCGCCCCCAAATCCATCGCGGTCCACCGGGCGTTCGGCGCCGCACAGCAGCGCGCCCGCCGGACCGGCTCCCTGATGCCGCCGCTGCACATCCGCAACGCGCCCACCCGGCTCATGAAGGACATCGGTTACGGCGAGGGCTACCAGTACGACCCGGACACACCGGAGGGATTTTCCGGCGCGGACTACTGGCCCGAGGGTATGGACCGCGAGACCTTCTACCATCCCGGCGAGGGCGGTTACGCATCAAGAATGTCCCGGAGTACACCGTCCTGTTCGAGCGGATCGTCAACGTGCTCATCGACCTCCAGCCGGACATCCGGTTGAGCTTCAGCACACATCCAAAGAACGTGTTCGAGGCGCTGCAGCGCTGGCTTGACCGCCAGGGCCGGCCTGTGTGGTGTCAGTTCAGGGCAGGCGCGCGGCAGCGGGAGACACCGGGAGAGCCCGGGTCACCCGAGCCTGCGGGCCTCGCCGGACAAGCTCTAAGCTGATCCTCGATGTTCACCGCGCAAGGCCCCACGTTCCGCGAACTCGCCGTGCAGGCGCTGTCGTCCGTCGAGCACGGCTACGACCTGCTCGCGCCGAAGTTCGACCACACCCCCTTCCGTACGCCGGACTCGGTTCTGCGCTCCGTCGCGCGGGCGCTGGAGCGGATCGGGCCCTTCGACAGCGGGCTCGACCTGTGCTGCGGTACCGGCGCGGGCATGGACGTGCTGCGGACGGTGTGCCGGGAGCGGGTCACCGGTGTCGACCTCAGCGCGGGCATGCTCGCCGTGGCGCGGGAGCGTGCGGGTCAGCACGGGCCGCAGGCCGCGTGGGTGCGTGGCGACGCGCGGGCCCTGCCGTTCGGGTCCGCCTTCGACCTGGTGGTGAGCTTCGGGGCCTTCGGGCACTTCCTGCCCCAGGAGCTGCCGGGCCTGTTCGCGCAGGTCCACTCGGTGCTCCGCCCCGGCGGGCGGTTCGCGTTCCCGATCGTGGCCCCCGCCCGCCCCGGGTCCCGCGGCTACTGGGCCATGCTGGCCTTCGACACGGCGATGCGCGCGCGGAACGCGGTGTGGCGTCCCCCGTTCGTCATGTACTACCGGGAGTTCCGCCTCGGTGACGTACGACGGGAACTGGCCCGGGCCGGTTTCACGGTGGAGCTGTACGCCCTCCCCGAGTTCGGCCGCCGGGACGACGGCAGCCCGCGCTGCCGGATGGCGGTGGCCACCCGCCAGGGGTAGCCGGCCACTCGGGCGAGTAGCTACCGGGTTCATTCGCGGTGCGTCGGGCTTCAGTCCGGTGGTGAAGCGATTCTGATGGTTGCGACGCGGGGCGCCGTCGACGGTGCCGGCGAAGTAGGAGCCCGACCACAGCTTGTTGGCCCGCCAGTAGTGCTGTACCAGGTCGGGGAACTCCAGGCGCAGACGGCGTGAGGAGACGCCCTTGAGGGAGTTGACCAACTTGGTGACGGCGACCTTGGGCGGGAAATTCACCAGCAGGTGGACGTGGTCGTTCTCACCGTTGAACTCCACCAGCGTGTACTCGAACATGCATCACGAAAGCACAGTGCCGACCAGTTCTGATCTTCTGCATCTCACTCATAACCCACGTATGTAGCGTGGCCGTCATGCAGCTCAGGTACGCCTTCAGGCTGTACCCGGACACCGGCCAGCAGAAGGCGTTGGCGAGGCGTTCGGGTGCGCCCGCGTCGTGTTCAACGACGCCCTGCACGCCCGCGAGAGCGCCCGCAGGGCCGGGAAGCCGTTTCCGAAGACCGGCGAGCTGTCCACCCGGCTGATCACCCAGGCGAAGCAGACCGAGGAGCGGTCCTGGCTGGGCGAGGTCTCCGCGGTCGTTCTCCAGCAGTCCCTGCGCGACGCCGAGACCGCCTACAAGAACTTCTTCGCCTCCCTCAAGGGCCCCCGCAAAGGGCCCAGGACCGGTGCGCCGCGGTTCAAGTCCCGCAAGGACACCCGGCAGTCGATCCGGTTCACCGCCAATGCCCGCTGGAAGATCACCGACAGCGGACGGCTGAACCTGCCGAAGGTCGGTGCGGTGAGGGTGAAGTGGTCACGCACCCTGCCCGCACAGCCCTCCTCGGTCACCGTGATCAAGGACGCGGCCGGCCGGTACTTCGCCTCCGTCGGCATCGACATCGACCCGGCCGCCGACGCCGTCCGGATGCCCGCCACCGACCACACCGTCGGCATCGACCTCGGCCTGAAGCACTTCGCCGTCCTGTCCGACGGCACGAAGATCGACTCCCCGCGGTTCCTGCGCCGCGCGGAGAAGAAACTGAAGAAGGCCCAGCGGGAACTGTCCCGCAAGCAGAAAGGTTCGAAGAACCGCGAAAAGGCCCGGCTCACGGTCGCCCGCGCCCACGCCAAGGTCACCGACGCCCGCCATGAGTTCCACCACCAGGTCTCCACCAAGCTGATCCGCGACAACCAAGGGATCGGCGTGGAAGACCTGGCGGTCAAAGGACTCGCGCGCACCAGGCTGGCCAAGAGTGTCCACGACGCCGGCTGGGCCTCATTCGTGAACATGCTGGAGTACAAAGCACAACGGTACGGACGGACCCTGATCAAGATCGGCCGGTACGAGCCGACGAGTCAGGTCTGCTCCACCTGCGGCGTCAAGGACGGGCCCAAACCCCTCGACGTGAGGGAATGGACCTGCGCCGCCTGCGGCACCGTCCACGACCGGGACCACAACGCCGCGATCAACGTGAAGACGGCCGCCGGACTGGCGGTATCGGCCTGCGGAGCGCCGGTAAGACCAGAACTCGTTCTGGCACAGCGCGGAGAGACAGGAAGCCACGGATTCCCGACCGAACCCCGTGCCGCGTAGCGGCACAGCAACGATCGAGAAGACCAGAATCCTCGAGCTTCAACCCGAGGTGCAAGTCAATCAAGCCCGGAGATCCTGAACACCGTCCGCGCCGTCTCCCGGTCGATCCGCTCCGACAGCCGCCGCAGCTCCGTCGTTCCGCAGACGAGTGAGCCATCCGCCGCCGAAGCGCGGGCGCCCTCGTCCAGCAGCCGCCACAGCGCGGGGTTGTCGGCCAGGACCTGGGGATCGAACTCGACGCGTCCGCCGAAGTCGTCGCGCAGGACGAGGCGTTGGGCCACACCGTCCGCGCGGCGCACCACCATGAGACGGTCCGTGCGCACGGACCGTTGCCCGAGCAGTCCGCGGCACACGAGAACGCCCTCGCACGCGGCGACGCGCGGGGGCAGCAGCACGGCGAACAGCAGAAAAGCCAGCGTCGTCCACAACAGAGTCCGCGTCGCCGTGATGCTCCCCGACCCGGCGTCGATCACCAGCAGCATCCCCAGCAGCAGCGCGGCACAGCCCGCGGCCGACCGCGCCTCACCCGCCCAGGCCCGGTCGTGCACCCACGTGCCGTCGTCGTCGCCCCCCGCGAGGGCGGGACAGCGGCCGGATGAGTGCCGTGGGCTACGTCGAGGCATGCCCGTGACGGTAGGCACACGCGTCATGCGGTGGGGGCCCATTTGATGGATCGCTGACTCAGCGGGGGCGAAATTGGCGCATGCCGTACGCGGACCGTCCTGAATGCGGCCACCCTGCGTCCTGAATGCGCCTCCTGGACGCGACCACCTGCCGTCGAAGGAGAACGGGGCTCTGTGCCGACAGCGCTCCCGGTTGCCCTGACGACCTCCGGCGACACCTGGGCGTATGGGTTCCGTCAAAGGCGTGCGGGCCGCCGTATGGGAGGCGTCAACGGTGGCCGAATCGGGCCGGTGAGGCGGTTTCCTCTAATCGTCCGTTCGATCCGCACCTCATCTAGGAGCTTGCGATGGCCGACCTGGCCTTCGTTGTCACCACGATCGCGGTCTTCGCGCTGGTGGCTCTCGTCGCCAAGGGGGTGACGAAGCTGTGACCGCCGAAAACGTTGTCGGCCTGATCGTGGCCGTCGCTCTGCTGGGCTATCTCATCCTCGCCCTGGTGTTCCCGGAGAGGTTCTGAGTCCTGATATGAGCTCCGTCCTCGCCGGTGTGCTCCAGCTGCTCGCGCTGATCGCGGCGCTGGCACTGGCATACCGCCCGCTCGGCGACCACATGGCCCGGGTCTACTCCTCCGACAAGCACCTGCGGGTCGAGAAGTGGATCTACAAGGGCATCGGCGCCAACCCGAACACCGAGATGCGCTGGCCCGCGTACCTGCGCGGCGTCCTGGCCTTCTCGGCCGTCAGCGTCCTCTTCCTGTATCTGTTGCAGCGGGTACAGGGTTCGCTGCCCGGTTCACTGGGCTTCTCCTCGATCGACCCGGACCAGGCGTTCAACACCGCCACGTCCTTCGTGTCGAACACCAACTGGCAGTCGTACTACGGCGAGCAGGCCATGGGCCACGTCGTGCAGACCGGCGGCCTGGCGGTGCAGAACTTCCTGTCCTCGGCCGTCGGTATCGCCGTCGCCGTGGCGCTCGTACGGGGCTTCGCCCGCTCCCGGACCGGTGAGCTCGGCAACTTCTGGGCCGACATGGTGCGCGGTGTCGTCCGCATCCTGCTGCCGCTCTCCGTGATCGCCGCGATCGTGCTCGTGGCCTGCGGTGCCATCCAGAACTTCGCCGGCATCCACGAGGTCGGTCAGTTCATGGGCGGCTCGCAGCAGTGGAACGGCGGCGCGGTCGCCTCGCAGGAGGCCATCAAGGAGATCGGCACCAACGGCGGCGGCTACTTCAACGCCAACAGCGCGCACCCCTTCGAGAACCCCAACGCGTTCTCCAACCTCTTCGAGATCTTCCTGCTCCTGCTGATCCCGTTCGCGCTGACCCGCACCTTCGGCCGGATGGTCGGCTCGCTGCGCCAGGGCTACGCGATCCTCGCCACCATGGCGACCATCTGGGTCGGCTTCATCTGCCTGATGTGGTGGACCGAGTTCGCCCACCACGGCCCGGCGTTCGAGATCGCGGGCGGGGCGATGGAGGGCAAGGAGGCCCGCTTCGGTATCGGTGCCTCGTCGATCTTCTCGATCTCCACGACGCTCACCTCGACCGGCGCGGTGGATTCCTTCCACTCGTCCAACACGGGTCTTGGGGGCGGGCTGAACCTGCTGGGGATGCAGCTCGGTGAGATCGCGCCCGGTGGGACCGGCTCCGGCCTCTACGGCATGCTGATCATGGCGATCATCGCGGTGTTCATCGCCGGTCTGATGGTCGGCCGCACCCCCGAGTACCTGGGCAAGAAGATCGGCACCCGTGAGATCAAGTTCGCGGCCTGCTACATCCTCATCACCCCGGCACTGGTGCTCATCTTCACCGCCGCGGCGATGGCGCTGCCGACGCCCGGCCACTCGATGACCAACTCGGGCGCGCACGGATTCTCCGAGATCCTGTACGCGTACACCTCGGGCGCCAACAACAACGGCTCGGCCTTCGCCGGTCTGAACGCCGACACGCAGTGGTTCAACACCACGATCGGCATCGTGATGCTGCTCGGGCGGTTCCTGCCGATGGTGTTCGTGCTTGCGTTGGCCGGTTCGTTGGCCGAGCAGAAGCCGGTGCCGGCCACCGCGGGCACCCTGCGTACCGAAAAGCCGCTGTTCACCGGGCTGTTGGTGGGCGCGATTCTCATCATCACCGGTCTGACGTACTTCCCCGCCCTGGCGCTGGGGCCGCTCGCTGAAGGGCTGGCGTCATGACCACCGACGTAACGAAGCAAGAGGACACGATGTCCACCTCGACTCCCACACTCGCTCCCCACCAGGACGCACCGACCGGCCACAAGGGCGGCGACGGCCGGGTCGGTGCGGGTCTCTTCGACCCCAAGCAGCTGGTCAGGTCGCTGCCGGACGCGCTGCGCAAGACCGATCCGCGGGTGATGGTGAAGTCACCTGTGATGTTCGTGGTGTTGGTCGGCTCGGTGCTGACGACGGTGTTCTCGTTCAAGGAGCCGGGGGACTGGTTCGGCTGGGCGATCAGTGCCTGGCTCTGGCTGACCGTGCTCTTCGCCAACCTGGCGGAGGCGGTCGCCGAGGGCCGCGGCAAGGCCCAGGCGGACACCCTGCGCAAGGCCAAGACCGACACGGTCGCCCGGCGCCTGGTGGACGGCCGCGAGGAGCAGGTGCCCGGCACCGAACTGCGCGTCGGCGACCTGGTCGTCTGCGAGGCGGGTGACATCATCCCCGGCGACGGTGACGTCGTCGAGGGCGTGGCGTCGGTGGACGAGTCGGCGATCACCGGTGAGTCGGCGCCGGTCATCCGGGAGTCCGGCGGTGACCGCTCGGCCGTCACCGGCGGCACGAAGGTGCTGTCAGACCGCATCGTCATCAAGATCACGACGAAGCCGGGCGAGACCTTCATCGACCGGATGATCAACCTGGTCGAGGGCGCGGCTCGGCAGAAGACGCCCAACGAGATCGCGCTTAACATCCTGCTCGCCTCGCTGACCATCGTCTTCCTGCTCGCGGTGGCCACCCTGCCGCCGTTCGCCGACTACGCGGGCACGCACCTGAGCATGGTGGTGCTGGTGGCCCTGCTGGTCTGTCTGATCCCGACCACGATCGGCGCGCTGCTCTCCGCGATCGGCATCGCGGGCATGGACCGGCTGGTGCAGCGCAACGTGCTCGCCATGTCGGGCCGGGCGGTCGAGGCAGCCGGTGACGTGTCGACCCTGCTGCTCGACAAGACCGGCACCATCACCCTTGGCAACCGGCAGGCCGCCGAGTTCGTACCGGTGCGCGGCACGACCGAGGCCGAACTCGCCGACGCCGCCCAGTTGTCGTCGCTGGCCGACGAGACGCCCGAGGGCCGCTCCATCGTGGTCCTGGCGAAGGAGAAGTACGGGCTGCGTGAACGCCACCAGGGCGAGCTCGCGGGTGCCGAGTGGATCGCCTTCACCGCGCAGACCCGGATGTCGGGTGTGGACGTGGACGGGCGCAAGGTCCGCAAGGGCGCGGCCGGTTCGGTCGTCCGGTGGGTACGGGAGCAGGGCGGCACCGTCGCCGAGGACGCTGATACCCTCGCCGACCGGATCTCCGAGGCGGGCGGCACCCCGCTGCTGGTCGCCGTCGAGGACGACAAGGGCGCGCGCGTCCTCGGAGTCATCCACCTCAAGGACGTTGTCAAGGAGGGCATGCGGGAGCGGTTCGACGAGCTGCGCCGGATGGGCATCAAGACCGTCATGATCACAGGTGACAACCCGCTGACCGCCAGGGCGATCGCCGAGGAGGCGGGCGTCGACGACTTCCTCGCGGAGGCCACCCCCGAGGACAAGATGGCGCTGATCAAGCGGGAGCAGGCGGGCGGCAAGCTGGTCGCGATGACCGGCGACGGCACCAACGACGCGCCGGCCCTCGCGCAGGCGGACGTCGGGGTGGCGATGAACACCGGCACGTCGGCCGCCAAGGAGGCCGGCAACATGGTCGACCTCGACTCCAACCCGACCAAGCTCATCGAGATCGTCGAGATCGGCAAGCAACTCCTCATCACCCGGGGCGCGTTGACGACCTTCTCGATCGCCAACGACGTCGCCAAGTACTTCGCGATCATCCCGGCGCTGTTCGCGGCGGTCTACCCGGGCCTGGACAAGCTCAACATCATGAACCTGTCCTCGCCCGACTCCGCGATCCTGTCCGCGGTCATCTTCAACGCACTGATCATCATCGCGCTGGTGCCGCTCGCCCTGCGCGGGGTGCAGTACCGCCCGGTCAGCGCGGACAAGATGCTGCGGCGCAACCTCGGGATCTACGGCCTGGGCGGGCTGATCGCCCCCTTCATCGGCATCAAGATCATCGACCTGCTCATCTCCCTCATCCCCGGGCTGTAATCTCCTGAAAGCGTGCTGACCGCCATGAACAACTCGGTTACGAACACTGCCCGGTTGCTCTGGGCAGGGCTACGCGCCCTCCTGGTGCTGACCGTGGTGACGGGCGTCCTCTACCCGCTGGCCATCACCGGCGTCGCCCAGGGAATCTTCCCCGGCCGGGCGAACGGCTCGGAGATCAAGGCGGACGGCCGGGTCGTCGGCTCCTCGCTGATCGGCCAGGCGTACAACCTGCCGCTGAAGAAGGGCCAGGAGACCCCGGAGCCCGACCTGAAATGGTTCCAGGGCCGCCCGCAGAACGGTCTGGGTACCAACAGCGTCAACACCCAGTACAAGCTGATCCTGTCCGGCGCCACCAACCGCTCCGCCGACAACAAGGACCTGATCGACTGGGTGAAGGCCGCCAAGGCCGCCGTCATCAAGGACAACTCGACCCCGGACTACGAGGTCAGGGCGTCCGACGTGCCCGCCGACGCGGTCACCTCCTCGGGCTCCGGCCTGGACCCGGACATCTCCCCGGCGTACGCCGACCTCCAGGTCCACCGGATCGCCGAGAACAACGGGCTGTCCGTCGCCCAGGTCCAGAAACTCGTGGACGGAGACACGGACGGCCGGATCCTCGGCTTCATGGGCGAGCCCACCGTCAACGTCCTCGAACTCAACATCGCGCTCAAGGAACTCGTGGCGAAGAGCTGACGGCCTTATGGCCCCTGGTCACCCAGCGGCAACTGCTCCAGGAGTTCGAGGCGTGACAGGCTCCCGATCGCCTACGACGGGCCGTTGTCAGTGCCCCGCGCTAGTCTGCGGAGATCTGATCGATTGGCCCGATCTGGGAGGTTTTCATGGCCTCGCGCCTCAATCCGTACATCAGTTTCCGCGGCGACGCCCGGCAAGCGATGGAGTTCTATCAGGAGGTGTTCGGCGGCACGCTGGTGCTCAACACCTACGCCGACTTCGGCTCGCCGGGCACTCCGGAAGCCGACAACATCATGCACGGCATGCTGGAGACCCCGAGCGGCTTCGCTCTGATGGGCGCCGACAACCCGCCGGGCATGGAGTACACGCAGGGCAGCAACTTCTCGGTGAGTCTCAGTGGCGACGACGAATCCGAGCTGCGCGGCTACTGGGAGAAGCTGTCCGCCGACGGCACCGTGTCCGTCCCGCTCGACAAACAGATGTGGGGCGACGTGTTCGGCATGTGCACGGACCGGTTCGGCATCCCCTGGATGGTCAACATCAGCCAGGCGCAGAACTGAGCTGGCCCCGTCCGAGGGCAACCCGGCCCGGTCGCACGTCCCGGGTCCCGCCGACTCGACGGTCGGCGGGACCTCCGGCGTCATCGCGCAGGCGGCGTCAGTGGTTGCCAGGGCGTTCGAGCGCGACCTTCGGCAGCCTGCGGGCCAGTGTCGCGGGCAGCCACCACGCGTGCCCGCCGAGCAGTTGCATGACGGCCGGCACGATCAGACAGCGGATCAGCAGGGCGTCCAGGAGAATCGCCACCGCGAGCCCGAGTCCGAACTGCTGGAGCATCCGGTCGGGGCTGAGCACGAAGGCGGCGAAGACGACGATCATGATGGCCGCGGCGGCGGTGATGACCTTGCCGGTGGCGGCCAGGCCTTCGCGGACGGCGTGCGAGTGGTCCCTGGTGCCCTCCCACTCCTCGTGGATGCGGGAGACGAGGAACACCTCGTAGTCCATGGAGAGCCCGAAGACGATCGCGAAGATCATCACGGGAACGAACGCCTCGATCGGCCCCGGCTCCACACCGAACCAGCCGTGCTGGAAGACGAGGGTGATCGCGCCGAGCGCCGCCGCGATGGACAACAGGTTCAGCAGTGCCGCCTTGAGCGGGATCAGCACTGAGCGGAAGACCACCATCAGCAGCAACGCGGACAGCCCGACGACGATCGCGACGAAGAGCGGCAGCCGCGCGGACACGGTGTCCGCGAAGTCCTGGGTGGACGCGGTGGGCCCGCCGACGAGGTACTCGGCGCCGGTACGCTCCCCGAGCCCGGGCAGCACGTCGTCGCGCAGCCGGTGCACGAGGTCCGTGGTGCCCTCGTCCTGCGGGGACGTGGTGGGAAAGGCGATGACCGTGGACACCGCACCGTCCTCCGAGGGCAGTGGTGGAGTGGTGGCGGCGATCCCGTCGGTCGAACCGAGCACGGACTGAAGGGACTTGGCAGCCGCCTCGTCACCCTGACCCACCACGACCAGCGGGCCGTTGAAACCGGGCCCGAAGCCCTCGGCCAACAGGTCGTAGGCCTGACGGCCGGTGGACGACGGCGCGTCGTTGCCCGCGTCGGCGAAACCCAGGCGCATGCCCAGCGCCGGGGCGGACAGCGCGAGCAGAGCCACGACGGCGGCGAGCAGCGCGGGCAGCGGCCTGCGCTGCACGGCCGAGGCCAGCCGCCGCCAACGCCGGCCCTCCACCCTGCCCTTGGCCTGCGCGGTGGCGGCCTGCTTGAGCACATGCCGCTGGATGCGTGCGCCGAGGACGGCCAGCATCGCGGGCAGCAGGATCAGCGAGGCCGCCATCGTGACCAGGACCGTCAACGCCACCGCCAGCGCCACGCCCTGCAACGAACCCAGGCCGAGGGCCACCAGCCCGAGCAGCGCGATGATGACCGTGCAGCCGGCGAAGAAGACGGTACGGCCCGCCGCGTCGAGAGCCGTACGGGTGGCGGTCTCCCGGCCCGCGCCCTCGACGAGTTCGTGCCGGTAGCGGTAGAAGATCAGCAGTGCGTAGTCGACGCCGACACCGAGCCCGACGAGCATCATGATCGGCGGGGTGAAGTCGGCGACCGTGAACACGTGTGAGGCCAGCGCGATCAGGCCGATCGAGGCTCCCACCGCGAAGAGCGCGGTGACCAGCGGCACCGCGGCCGCCACCAGCGACCCGAAGAGCAGCACGAGCACGACCAGCGCGGCCAGCATGCCCGCGCCCTCCGCGGCCCCGCCCTCTTCCTCCTCGGCGCCGCGCACCGCGTCGCCGCCGACCTCGATCCGCAGACCCTCGTGCTGCGCGTCCCGCGCGGTGTCGATGATCCGGGTGACATCCTCCTTCGGCACGTTCTCGGCCTTGGCGTCGAGGGTGACCGTGGCGTAGCCGACGGTGCCGTCCTCGGAGACGGCGGAGGTGTCGGCGTACGGGCTGCGTACGTCCGCGACGCTCGGCAGGGTGCGTACCCGGTCGAGCATCTCCTCGATGCCCGAGCGCTCGGCGCGCAGCCCGTCCTCGTCTGTGCCCTCGCCTCCGTCCTTGTCATTGAAGACGATCTGCACGCTGTCGCCCGCCTGCAGGGAACCGTGCTCTTCCAGCAGGTCGGAGGCGGCCTGGGAGTCGGTGCCGGGCAGGGCGAAGTCGTTGCGGTAGGCGCTGCCGGCGGCCTGGGAGCCCACCGTGATGGCGGCGACCACCACGATCACAGGAGCAGCGCGCCCCATCGGTGGCGCTGGGACCAGGAGGCGAGGCGCCCGAAGACGCCGGCGCGGGGAGTGGCTCGGTCGGTGTCGGACGGGATCGGCGCGTTCGTATCGCGTGCCGTGGACATGGTTACTTGCCTCGGTTCTGGAGGAGAGGGCCTCGGCCCGCACGGCGGGCGGCTACGACGGCGCCGAGTACGGCACCCAGCAGGGGCACGGCGACATGGGCGGTCAGGAGCGCGCCGGTGCCGTCCACGTCGAGCGTGCGGTCGAGGACGTAGGCGAAGAAGGCGCCCGCGGTCCCGGTCACCAGGAAACCCGCGGCACCGCCGACCAGGAGGCCGACGAGGACGGCCGCGGCCTTGCCGGAGAGGGATCGTGTGCTCATGCCCCACAGCGTCGGAGCACGGCTTGCCGCGGGGCGTCGCCCCGGGGCTGACACCTGGCGTACCCCACCGGTTGCGGGCGTCGGCCCCGACTCGCAACCCGTGGGGTACGGTCACGATCTCAGAGTTCCGTCACCAGGTGACGGGCAGTTCACTCACGCCGTGGATGGCCCGGCCGTGCAGGGCGAACTCCTCGACGGGTGCGGCCAGCCGCAGCTAGCGTGACCGCTCCGAGCGACAGCATGCTCGCCGTCGTCTCGTGGTCCGCGATGAGGAGTTGCACCATCATCCCGGCCACCTCGGCCGGGGTGGCCTCGCCGGAGGCCACGCGGTCCGTCGCGAGCCGGCTCATCAGATCGTCGCCGGGGGTGGGTCTCAGACACGGTCGGCGTCTTCCTTGTCGGCGGTACCCGAGGCGGCGGCATCCGTGGGGGTGGCATCCGTGGGGATGGGGATGTCGGCGAGCCGCAGCAGCAGGTTCTTGACCTCGGTGGCCGCGAACTCGTCCTGGCCCAGGTCGGGTTCGGAGCACAGGAGCACCGGCCCGTAGTCGGGATCGTCGGGGAGCCGGCCGTGGGTGCCGCGTACCCCCGACGGGTCGAGTGGGACAGTCCGGATGCGGTAGCGGAACCCGAGCTTCTTGCGGGCCACCTGACCCACGACGCGCAGTTTCAGCGCCGGGACATCGGGGTCGTACAGCAGCTCGGCCGGGTCGTAGCCGGGTTTGCGGTGGATCTCGACCTGCCGGGCGAAGTCCGGGGCGCGGGCGTCGTCCAGCCAGTAGTAGTACGTGAACCAGGCGCCGGGCTCGGCGACCGCGACGAGTTCGCCGGAACGCTCGTGGTCCAGGCCGTGGGCCTTCTTGCCCTCCTCGTCGAGGAGTTCGGCGACGCCGTCGAGCCCGGCGACGATCTCGGCGGCCTTCGCCAGATCGGCCGGGTCGCGGACGTACACGTGGGCGATCTGGTGGTCGGCGACGGCGAAGGCGCGCGAGGTCCAGGGGTCCAGGTACTCCATGCCGTCCTGCGTGTAGACCTCCAGGAGCCCCGCCTTCCGCAGCGCGCGGTTGATGTCCACCGGCTGCTCGGCGGGTGCGATGCCGTACTCGCTGAGGGCCACGACGGTCGCTCCCGCGGCGAGCAGGTGGTCGATCAACGGGCGTATGGCGTCGTCCAGTTGGCGTGCCGCGCGGGCGGTCTCGGGGGAGTCGGGGCCGGTGCGCTGGGGCTCGTAGTCCAGGTGCGGGAGGTAGACGAGGCTGAGGTCGGGCCGGTGCTCGTCGAAGAGCTGGCGGGCGGCGCCCAGAATCCACTGGCTGGAGGGCATGCCGGCGTTCGGACCCCAGTAGGTGAACAGGGGGAACGGGCCGAGCCGGTCGGTGAGTTCGTCGTGCAGGGAGGGCGGATACGTGTAGCAGTCAGGCTCCTTGCGGCCGTCGGAGTAGTAGACCGGGCGGGGAGTGACGGTGAAGTCGACGTCCGCGCCCATGGCGTACCACCAGCAGATGTTGGCGACCTTGAAGTCGGGGCGGGAGCGCCGGGCGGTGTGCCAGAGCTTCTCGCCGCCGACGAGTTCGTTGTGCTGCCGCCACAGGAGTACGTCGCCGACGTCCCGGAAGTACCAGCCGTTGCCGACGATGCCGTGCTCGCGGGGGAGAGCGCCGGTCAGGAAGGTCGACTGGACCGCGCAGGTCACGGCTGGCAGGACAGTGCCCAGGCGGGCCTGGAAACCGCGGTCGGCGAGCGCCGCGACGGCGGGCATGTGGCGCAGCAGCCGGGGCGTCAGCCCCACGATGTCCAGCACCACGACGGGCTTGGCTGGGGCGGTCATGCGGAGATCTCCTTGCGCTGAGGGTCGGGCGTCAGACCGAGAGAGGTCAACTCCCGCTGGAGCCAGGTCAGTTCGGCAGCCAGGCCCGCCGCGAGGCCGGCCGGGCCGGTGGGCCGCGAGCCGGCCGGCAGGACGTTCCACGTGTACGTCTCGACCTCGATGTGGTCGCTCAGCGCCTCGGCCCCGCCGAACAGCCCGCGCAGCGTCTCGGAGAGCACCGGGGCGGTCGTACGCAGCGGAGGCTCGGCGGGCGCGTGCAGCGGGGCGTGGAAGTGGACCCGCCAGGGCGCGGTGTCGGGCAGCGCGCCGGCCAGGGCCTCCGGGAGGTCGTCGACACCGCGCAGGCCGCCGGGGGACGGCGTACGGGTCTGGTGCAGAAAGCGCTGCTCGGCGAACCCGGCCAGCGCCGCCCGGGCCGCCGGGTCGGCCGGATCGTCGGCCTGGAGCGCGGCCGAGGCCTGCACCTTGACCACCGGCAGCCCGGCGTCCGTCAGCCGGGCGATCGCCGCCACCGGGTCCTCGAACTGGACGGCGAGATGGCAGGTGTCCAGGCAGACGCCGAGCCACTCGGGATCGAGCCCGCCGAACTCCCGTACCGCCTGGGTGGTGTTCTCCACCACGCAGCCAGGCTCCGGCTCGAAGGCCACCCGGATCCGCCGCCCGGTGTCCCGGTGCAGCGTGGCGAGCCCCGTCGTGAGCCTGTCAAAGGCCCGGTGGGACCGCTCCCAGTGGGCTCGCGGCCAGGGTGTGCGCCAGGCGAGCGGCAGGGTCGACACGGAACCGCGTACGGCGTCGTCGGGCAGCAGACCGGCGAGGACCCGGGCGCAGGCCAGGGTGTAGTCGAGGCGTCTGTCGTCGGCCCAGTCCGGCAGATAGACGTCCTTCTTGACGACCTCGCGGTGGAAGCCCTGGTAGGGGAAGGCGTTGAGCGTGACCGTCTCAAGACCGCGCAGGGCCAGCTCGTCGCGGAGCCGGGCCACGGCGGACGGCTGGTCGACGAGTTCGATGACGACGTCATGGGCGAGCCACAGCCCGATGCCGAGCAGGTCGACGCCCAGTTCCCTGCGCACCGGCTCGGCGTATTCGGCGAGTTGGGCGACGACGCCGTCGAGGGTCTCGGCGGTGTGCACGTTGCTGCAGTAGGCGAGGTGGACGGTCGTGCCGTCCCGGTGGTGCAGTCGCATGACGGCCCGTCACTCTCCGCCGCGTCGAACGGAGTTGCCCTCGAAGAGCCCCGAGTCGTCCGGCTTCGGTACGTCGTCGAGGTCGAGGCGGCCGCTCTGCCCGTAGAAGGCGACCGGGTTGCGCCACATCACCAGGTCGACCGCGTCCTGGTCGAAGGTGCCGTCGGCGAGCATCGCGTCGGCGGTCTTCCGGGTCTTGAGCGGGTCGCTGCGGCCCCAGTCGGCCGCCGAGTTGACGAGGACGCGCTCGGTTCCGTACTCGCGCAGGATGCGGACCATCCGGTCCTCGCTCATCTTCGTCTTCGGATAGATGGAGAAGCCCAGCCAGCTGCCGCTCTCCTTGACCATGGCGACGGTCAGTTCGTTGAGATGGTCGACGAGGACGTGCTCGGGCCGGATACCGGACTCGCGGACGACGTCGAGGGTGCGGCGCGTACCGGCCGCCTTGTCGCGGTGCGGAGTGTGGACGAGGACCGGCAGCTCGTGTTCGATCGCCAACTCCAGCTGACGGGCGAGGACTTCGTCCTCCTCCTTCGTCATCGAGTCGTAGCCGATCTCGCCGACCGCCACGACCCGGTCCTTGGTGAGGTAGCGCGGCAGTTCGTCGAGGACGGGCAGACAGCGCGGGTCGTTGGCCTCCTTGGGGTTGAGCGCGATCGTGCAGAAGTGCTGGATGCCGAACTGGGCGGCTCTGAAGGGCTCCCAGCCGAGCAGGGAGTCGAAGTAGTCGGTGAAGGCGCCGACGGTGGTGCGCGGCTGGCCGAGCCAGAAGGCCGGTTCGACGAGGGCGCGGACACCGGACGTGTACATCGCCTCGTAGTCGTCGGTGGTGCGGGACGACATGTGGATGTGGGGGTCGAAGATGCGCATCAGGCGGCTCCTTCGGATATGCGCGTAGATCTCTGGGTGGTTTCGTCGGTCTCGGCGACGAGGCCGGTGATGTCCGCGGGGACCGGGCGGCCCGCGGCGGTCCGCTCGCGGGCGAAGTCGGTGAGCATGCGGGTGAGTTCGGGGTCCGTCCGGTCGGCGAGTCCGCTGATCCGGTCGAGCGGGATCTCGCAGAACACGCACTTCAGCACGGCCTGGCGGAACGAGGCGGCGTCCAGGTGCCGTGCCCCGTAAGGGCCGAGGGCCGCCTCGACGAGGGTCGTGTCGTTGCTGCGGAGCGCTTCGAGGGTGAGGGGCAGCGCCCGGTCGGCGAAGTCCGGGTCGGCGGCGTCCAGCAGGGGCAGGGCGTGCAGTACGGCGCGTTGTTCGGCGGCGTCACCGTGCCGGTAGAGGGTCGTCACCTCGGCCGCGAGGGCCGGGCCGCGCAGGGGGAGGGCGAGCAGCAGCGCGGCGCGTACCCGGTCGGCCGCCGCCCTGCCGCCCCGCCGGGCTGCGGCGGGGAAGGCCGTTCGGACGGCGGTCGGGTCGGCGGCGATGCGCGCGCTGGTGGTGTCGAGCCAGTCGCGTGCGGCGGGGGCGAGATCGGGAAGGTTGTGTGAGGCAGGCAGGTCGGTCATGGTGCACCTCCTGGGGTGCTCCCGGACCGGCGCGCAGTGTGAACCGACGCACCGGGCCGGGGAGTTGGGGGTGAGGTGTGGTGGTGGAGCCGAAGTCGGCGACACGGCAGTCAGCGGCGGAGGGCGCGGGTCAGGAACGCGTACCGGCCGTCAGCGCCGTGCGCAGGAAGTCCAGGGAGCGGCGGGCGACTCCGGGCGCGTCGAGTGAGCCGCCCTGGATCTCGACCGAGACGAGTCCGCGGTGCCCGAGGGCGGCGAGTTCCCCGAGGAGGGGCGGGAAGTCGATCTCGCCCTCGCCGAATTCGAGATGCCGGTGGACCCCGCGCCGCATGTCCTCGATCTGCACGTTCACGACGTGCGGGGCGGCGAGCCGCAGACAGTCGAGCACCGGGGCGTCCTCCACGCAGTGCGCGTGACCGATGTCGAGGGTGATGCCGAACCGCTCGTGTCCGCCGAGGAGTTCACGCAGCCTCAGGCAGCGCCCGACGGTGTCGACGAACATGTACGGCTCCGGCTCGAAGCCCAGCGTGATCCCGTACTCCTCCGCCGTCTCCAGCACCGCCTCGCAGCCCGTCACCAGACGCTTCCAGACGACGTCCTCCGGAAGACCGGCGGGAGCCGGACCGCTGCACACGTGAACCGTGGGCGACCCAAGGTCGGCGGCGATCCGGATCGCGCGCCGCAGGACGTCGACCCTGCGTTCGGCGCCGGAGTCCGACATGAGGTTGGGGATGTGGGTGTGCCAGGGATCGAGGAGGTAGGGCCCGCCCATCTCGACCGTCACGGACAGCCCGAGTGTGTCGAGCGAGTGGGCGAGCCGGTCCACGCGGCGGGGCAGGTCGTCGGCGAACGGGTCGAGATGGCCGTGGTCGAGGGTGAGCGCCACACCGTCGTAGCCGAGGTCGGCCAGTACCCGGAGCACGTCGTCCAGGCGGTGGTTGGTGAAGCCGTTGGTGCCGTAGCCGAACCGCAGATCCGTACCGCCCCGCCGCGGGACGCCCGCGTCGTCGGCGGGAGGGGCGCTCACGTGGGAGACACCTTGCGCGCGAGCCGGCGGGCGAGCGGATGGGCGGCCGCCAGCAGCGCGGCGGCCCGGGGCGCGCCCGCGCCCGCCGTGAGCGCGGCCTGCAGCGGCAGCAGCCCGAGAATGCCGACGCCGACGGCTCGTTGGATGTTCGGCGCGGAGGGCTCGCCCAGGGCGCGGACCTGCGCGGAACCGAAGGCGACGAGGTAACCGGCCGCGCCGGCGGCGGCGCCGAGGCGTGAAGTACGCCCGGCGGTACGGGCCGTCGCCGCCGCGCTCAGGCCCACCACCGTGCTGGCGGCGAGCGACGCGGCCGGCACGGCGGTCGGGGCGCCCGTCGTCTCATGGCGGCTCAGTGCCGTGACCGTGTAGGTGTGCAGGCCGACCACGAGTGCCGCGGGCAGCGCGGGTGCCGTGGTGCGCGCCCCGGCCAGGACGTCCAGGACCCGGGTCCCGGCCATCGCGGCAGGGCCCGCGGGGGTGTTCTTGAGCACGAGGTCGTACGCCCACACCAGTCCCGCGAGCGGCACCGCCGTACGCAGTGCCCGGCGCCCGCCCGAGAGCGCGGCGAGCCCGAGTCCGGCCGCGGTGAGGGCGGTCGCGGTGGTGAAGGCGGTGCGGCGGGGTATCCGGCCGGACGGGATCGGCCGGCCGGGCCGCTCCACGGCGTCCAGTGTCGCGTCGGCGTAGTCGTTGAGAGCCATGCCCGCCCAGTAGAGGCACACCGACGAACCCATGGTGCCCAGCGTGCGTGGTCCCAGTGGGCGTCCGCTCGCGACGGCTCCGGCGAGTACGTCGCCGGGGACGCTGAGAGCCGCGGGGGCGCGGACCAGTTCGGCCAGGTCACGCAACCGGGGTCTCCGGTAGATCTTGTGGGGGATCATGTGGAGACAATACCTCCACCTATTTAAGGTTCAAGTAGAAGCTATGGAGGTTCGGTGAATATAGAGGCGGCCCCTCCTGTGCTTGTGAGTTCACTTGACCAGGGTGTCCTCGAATTCACTCGGCAATGCGCGAACAGGTTTCATGAGGCATCGAATTCACGTGCTCAGGAGAGCAACTCCGTTGACTCAGAGCGCGCCGTAGAGAGCGTCGATGAGCGCCATCTTCCGGGGGTCGTTGGCGATGTGCGGTCCCATACGGTTCATGACGTAGCCCAGTGAGACCCCCGCCTCTGGGTCGGCGAGACCGCAGGAGCCGCCGAAGCCGTCGTGTCCGAACGCCCTCGGGTTGGGGCCGTAGGAGCGGTCGGGGCCGCTCAACCAGAGACCGAGGCCGATCTCCGTCTCGTACTCGAAGCCGGCCCCGAGGACCAGATCACGGCAGGTGCCCTGTCCCTCACGGGCCCGCTCGGCGGCTTCCGGTGAGAGGACGCGGTGTGCGCCGTACGACCCGCGCCCGGCGAAGATCCCGTACAGCGCGGCGATCGCGCGCGCTGTGCCGTGTCCGTTGAGGGCCGGGAGTTCGGCGGCCCGCCAGGCCGCCGAGTTGGCCTCGGTCGCGCCGACCAGGGGATTGGCCAGGGCGGCCAGTGCCGCCGGTGCCAACTGGCTGAAGATCGCCGACTGTTCACTGGACGAGGCGGCCGGCGGGCGCACCAGCTCGGCCGCGCGCCCTGCCTCCTTCCCCGGCAGCCCGATGGCGAAGTCGATGCCGAGCGGCCCGGTCACCTCCCGCTCCAGGAACGGGCCCGGCAGCAACCCCGAGACACGCCGGACCACTTCACCGACCAGGAAGCCGTATGTCAGCGCGTGATACCCCGACACCGTCCCCGGCTCCCACCAGGGCTCCATCGCCGCGAGCCGCTTCGTGGTCAGTTCCCAGTCGTAGAGTTGCCCGATCGAGTGCGGCTCACGCAGTCCGGCCAGTCCCGCCCGGTGCGACAGCAGATGCCGTACGAGCACCGACTCCTTGCCCGCCGCCGCGAACTCCGGCCAGTACGCGGCCACCGGCGCGTCGAGATCGAGCAGTCCGCGGTCGGCCAGGATGTGCGCGCACAGCGCCGTCGGTCCCTTCGTGGTCGACCACACGTTGACCAGCGTGTCCCGCTCCCAGGCCCGCGTCCGCGCCGCGTCCGCCCAGCCGCCCCACAGGTCCACCACGGTCTCGCCGCCCACCGTGACGGTCACGGCCGCGCCCAGCTCGTCGCGGTCCCGGAAGTTCTCCTCGAACGCGGCGCGCACCGCCTCGAAGCCCGTCTCGCAGTGGCCCTGAACCTGGGACATGGATCCTCCGCCGTCCGCCGGGAACGCCGGACGCGGAAGGGTGGCCCGGCTTCCCCGAACGTACCGACTGGTCGGACTGGATGGAACCCGTCGTACCCGCCGGACTATTCGAGGAACAGCGGACCGGCGGGTTCCCGGTGGCCGGCCGCGGTGTGCCAGTAGTCCCGCGTCTCCACGGCCAGACCGTCCGCGTCGAAACGTACGAAGACACAGCCGGCCAGCGTCGAGGGGTCCTCGCCCTCCTGGGTGAGGACCCTGAACTCGGCGACGGCCACACCCTGTTGGCCGATCACGGGCGGACCGAACCGTACGTCGGCCACCCGCTCGCCGGCGAACGACCAGCGCAGATACGCGGCGAGCTCGGCCCGCCCGCGATGCGGTTCGCGGAACGGCATCGAACGGTGCACGCACGTGTCGGCGTACAACGCCAGCAGCGCCTCCACATCGTGCTCCGCCCAGGCCCGCTGCCACACCCGGACGAACCGCTCGGCCGCCTCGCGCGTCTCCATCGCGGCCGGCTCAGAAGTGCTTGGGCAGCCAGGCCAGCTTGGCCGCCTCCTGGTAGGGGCCGCCGCCCTCGTGGTCGTTGAAGTCGTAGACCTCGATCGCCTTGTCGTCCTGGCTCCAGGCGTTGAAGGCGGCGAACACCGTCGACGGCGGGCAGGTCTGGTCCTCCAGGGCCGCCGAGAACAGGGCGGGCGCCCGGCCGCGCGTCGCGAAGTGCACCCCGTCGAAGTAGGAGAGCGTGCGCAGCACCTGCTCGGTACGGCCGCGGTGCGTCTTGAGGTAGTTGCCGATCTCCCGGTACGGATCACGGTCCGTGAGCCGCGTCGCGCGCGGGTAGTCGCACAGGAACGGCACGTCCGGCGCGACCGCCGCCAGGTCCGGCACCAGACCGCCCACCGCGATCGAGATGCCGCCACCCTGGCTGGAACCGACGACCGCGGTGCGCGCGGCGTCCACCAGCGGATGCGTACGGGCCGCCTGCACGGCCCGTACCCCGTCGGTGAACACCCGCCGGTAGTAGTAGTTCTCGGGGGCGTCGATGCCGCGCGTCATGAACCCGGGGAACGCCGGCGCGCTGCCCACCGGATCCGGGGTGTCACCGCCGCCGCCCCAGGCTCCGCCCTGACCCCGGGTGTCCATCACGAAGTGCGCGAACCCGGCCGAGGCCCACAGCAGATGGGTGTGCGCGAGACCGCGTCCGCCGCCGTAGCCGATGAACTCCACGACCGTCGGCAACGGCGTGTTCGCCGAGGCAGGCACGGTCAGCCAGCCCTTCACCGGGTGACCGCCGAACCCGGCGAAGGTGACGTCGTACACCTGCACGTTCTTCAGGTGCGTCTCGACCGGTTCGAAGCGGGCGTCGAGCTCGTGCTCGCGCGCCTCCTGAAGCGTCTTGCCCCAGAAGGCGTCGAAGTCCTCGGGCTCGACGGACGCGCTGCGATAGTCCCGGAGCTGGTCGAGAGGGAGGTCGAACAAGGCCATGGAAGACCGCCTTCACTACGGATAAGGGTGCGGATGATCACACCGTACGGGGGCGGCCGGAGGGCCGCCAGACCGTGTCCAAGGACCGGCGGGTCCGGGCCGGTCCTGGCTACGATGACGCCATGCCGCCTGCCGTGGACCTGCTGGTCAAGGACGCCGAACTGCTCGTCGTGGACGGAGACCGGGAGATCTCCGGTGGCTGGCTCGCCGTTACGGACGGCAGAGTCGCCGCGGTGGGTGGGCCGGGTACCGAACCCGAGGCCCGCTCGGTGGTCTCCGCGGCCGGGCGGATCGTCACGCCCGGACTGATCAACACGCACCATCACATCTACCAGAACCTCACCCGCTCCTACGCGCCCGCGGTGAACGGCTCCCTCTTCGACTGGCTCACCACGCTGTACCCGCTGTGGGCCGCGCTCGACGAGGAAGCCGTCTACGTGTCGGCGTACGTCGGCATGACCGAGCTGTTGATGGGCGGCTGCACGACCTCCTCCGACCACCTCTACGTCCACCCGCGCCCGCGCCTGGTGGACGCCGAGATCCGGGCCGCGCGGGACATCGGGTTCCGCTTCCACGCCACCCGCGGCTCGATGACCCGGTCGGTGGAGGACGGGGGACTGCCGCCGCGGAGCGTCACGCAGACCGAGGAAGAGGTCCTCGCCGACAGCGAGCGGCTGATCAAGGCGTACCACGACCCCGAACCGGGCGCGCTGGTCCGGGTGGCGCTCGCCCCCTGCTCGCCGTTCTCGGTGACCAAGGAGCTGATGACGGCGACCGCGGAACTCGCCGAACGGTACGACGTACGGCTGCACACGCATCTCGCCGAGGACCGCGACGAGGACACGTACTGCCTTCAGACGTACGGCTGCCGGCCCGTCGAGTACTTCGAGGACACGGGCTGGCTGAGCGACCGCAGCTGGGTCGCGCACTGCATCCACCCGAACGACGACGAGCTGCGCCGCCTTGCCCGGGCGGGCGTCGGCGTGGCGCACTGCCCCAGCTCCAACATGCTCATCGGCGGCGGCACCGCCCGGGTGAGGGAGATGCGCGAACTGGGTCTGCCGGTCGGCATCGGCTGCGACGGCTCCGCCTCGACGGACCACGCCTCGCTGTGGATGGAGACCCGCGGCGCGCTGCTGCTCGGCCGCTACCGGGGCGGCCCCGGCGCGATGACCGCTCGCGACGCCCTCGACATCGCGACCCGCGGCTCCGCCCAATGCCTCGGCCGCGCCGACGAGTTGGGGCATCTGCGGCCGGGCGCCTGCGCCGACCTGGTCGTCTGGGATCTCCACGAGGTCGCGCTCGCGGGCGCGTTGAGCGATCCGGTCGAGGCCTGGCTGCGCTGCGGTCCCGGCCGGGCCTGGACCACGGTGGTCGGCGGCCGGGTCCTGGTGGACCGGGGCGAACCGGTACTGCCCGGACTGCGCGACGCCCTGTCGGAGCACGGGCGCATCGCGCGCCGGATGCAGCGACTCGGGTGACGCGGGCGCGCGTGGCGTAACAGGGGACGACGAGAACGACACATCCGGCCAGGGGCCGGCGGGCCGGGTCACGCCCGGTGCCGTCCCCACTCGGGCCCCGTGCGGGCCCACTCCCGCTCCCACTCGGCCAGCCGCCGGTGGACGGCGACCCGGCGCACGACGAGGTGCACGACCAGGACCACAGCCGCGAAACCGCCGGTGGTGCACGCGCCCGCCGCCATCGCGTACTGCCAGATCGTGGTGGCGTCCGCCGGGGCGGGCACGATCCGGCCCCGGTCGTCCAGCCAGACGGACGTGCGCTCACCTGCCCGGGTACCCGCGGGCACCCGGGCCTCGTCCGTGCGCGGCCCGTCGCCCGGCTCGGTCCAGCGCACGGTCACCCGGTGGGTCGGCTCCTTGCCGCCGTGGGTGGTGGGCATCGCGGCGGGCGCGTGCTCGGTGACCACGGCACGCACCCGGTGGCGTTCGGCACGCTGCTCCGCGGCCGTGGTCCGCGCCCCGTCGTACGCCCACCAGCCCGCCGCGAGCCCGGCGAGCGGGGCGCCGACGCACAGCAGGACGGCGACGATCAGCGCGATCCACGCCTCCACCACGTCCGAGCGGCGCCGCAGCGGATTGTGCCGCCACCGCCAGCCGCGCACCCGCGTCCGCATGTCCCGGCCTCCTCACCGCGCCGCACTTCTGTCACGTCGTTCGTCATGCCGGCCCGTCGTCGCTGCGATACGCCGCCCGGGTTCCCCGCGAGGGCCGAACGACCCGGAGAAGTGACCGATCCGTCACGACCACTGGAGCGAACCGCTGCGTCGGCCTCGCGCGCCGGCCGCCGTCGCGTACGTCGGCATCCGCCGAGTGCGCCGGCCTGTGCCGAATCGCGCCGCTCGCGACTGATCCGCGCCCCCTGTGGAACCCGCGTCCTACCCCTCGGGAACAGGAGCCCCACCATGGCGAAGGACCGCACGGCAGCGCTCGACGCCCACTGGCGCGCCGCCAACTACCTGGCCGTCGGCCAGATCTACCTGCTCGGCAACCCGCTGCTGACCGAGCCACTCGCACCCGAGCACATCAAGCCACGGCTCCTGGGCCACTGGGGCACCTCGCCCGGCCTCAACCTGGTGCACACCCATCTCAACCGTGTCATCACCGACCGTGACCTCGACGCGATCTGCGTCTGGGGGCCGGGACACGGCGGGCCCGCGGTGCTGGCCAACTCCTGGCTGGAAGGCAGCTACACGCAGACGTACCCGGACATCACCCGGGACGCTTCCGGCATGGAGCGACTTTTCCGGCAATTCTCCTTTCCCGGCGGAGTTCCCAGCCATGTGGCGCCCGAAACTCCGGGCTCGATCCACGAGGGCGGCGAGCTGGGCTACTCGCTCGCCCACGCGTACGGGGCCGCGTTCGACAACCCGAACCTGCTGGTCGCGTGCGTCATCGGGGACGGGGAGGCCGAGACAGGCCCGCTCGCCGCCTCCTGGCACTCCAACAAGTTCCTCGACCCCGTGCACGACGGGGCGGTGCTGCCGATCCTGCACCTCAACGGCTACAAGATCGCCAATCCGACGGTGCTCGCCCGGCTCCCGGAGTCCGAACTCGACGAACTGCTGCGCGGCTACGGCCACGACCCGCTGCACGTGACCGGCGACGACCCCCGCCGCGTCCACCTCGGCCTGGCGAAGGCGATGGACCAGGCACTGGACCGCATCGCCCGCATCCAGCAGGACGCCCGCACCGGACGGCCGGGCGCCCGCGCCGGCCGGAAGGGCGAGCGCCCCCGCTGGCCGGTGATCGTCCTGCGCACCCCGAAGGGCTGGACGGGCCCCGCCGAGGTCGACGGCGAACCGGTCGAGGGCACCTGGCGCTCCCACCAGGTACCGCTGGCCGGTGTGCGCGAAAACCCGGACCACCTGCGCCAGTTGGAGGCCTGGCTGCGCTCGTACCGCCCCGAGGAACTCTTCGACGCCGAGGGCCGCCCCACCGGCCTCGTCCTCGACTGCGTGCCCGAGGGCCCGCGCCGGCTGGGTGCCAACCCGCACACCAACGGCGGTCTCCTGCTGCGCTCGCTGCCCGTGCCGCGCCTGGAGGACTTCGCCGTCCCCGTGGACAAGCCGGGCAGCAGCCTGCACGAGCCCACCCGTGTCCTCGGCGGCCTGCTCGCCCGGATCATGGCCGACACGGCGGAGCGCCGGGACTTCCGCGTGGTGGGGCCCGACGAGACCGAGTCGAACCGGCTGGGCGCGCTCTACGAGGCCACGGGCAAGGCCTGGCAGGCCGCCGTCACCGGCACCGACGAACATCTGGCCCGCGACGGCCGCGTACTGGAAGTCCTGTCCGAACACCTCTGCCAGGGCTGGCTGGAGGGCTATCTCCTGACCGGCCGGCACGGCATGTTCTCGTCGTACGAGGCGTTCGTGCACATCGTGGACTCGATGGTCAACCAGCACATCAAGTGGCTCAAGACATCGAGGAAGTTGGCGTGGCGGGCTCCGATCGCCTCGCTCAACTACCTGCTCACCTCGCACGTCTGGCGGCAGGACCACAACGGCTTCTCGCACCAGGACCCCGGATTCGTGGACCACGTACTCAACAAGAGCCCCGAGGTCGTACGGGTCTATCTGCCGCCGGACGCCAACACCCTGCTGTCCGTGGCGGATCACGCCCTGCGCAGCCGCGACTACGTCAACGTGATCGTCGCGGGCAAACAGCCCTGCTTCGACTGGCTGTCCATGGACCAGGCCCGTGCCCACTGCGCGCGGGGCGCGGGAATCTGGGAGTGGGCGGGGACGGAGAACGGAGACCGCGAACCGGACGTGGTCCTGGCCTGCGCGGGTGATGTGCCGACCCAGGAAGTGCTGGCCGCCGCCGGGCTGTTGCGCAGCCAGCTGCCCGACCTGGCCGTACGGGTCGTCAACGTCGTCGACCTGGCCCGGCTGCTGCCCCAGGACGAACACCCGCACGGCATGGCCGACTTCGAGTACGACGCGCTGTTCACCGCGGACAAGCCGGTCATCTTCGCCTACCACGGCTATCCCTGGCTGATCCACCGCCTCGCCTACCGGCGCACCGGCCACGCCCACCTCCACGTGCGCGGCTACAAGGAGGCGGGCACCACCACGACACCCTTCGACATGGTCGTCAGCAACGACCTCGACCGCTACCGACTGGCCATGGACGTCATCGACCGTGTCCCCGGCCTGGCCGTGCGCGCCGCGGCCGTACGCCAGCGGATGGCCGACGCGCGCACCCGCCACCACGCCTGGATCCGCGAACACGGCACCGACCTGCCGGAGGTCGCCGAGTGGACCTGGTCCGGCTGAGCGCCGAGTCGGCGAGGGCATCACATGAGCGAAAGACAGGAATCAGCGAAAGGCACGAGCGAAAGGGACGAAGCATGAGCTTCGAAAGGCATGAGCCATGAGCAAGGACACCCGGAGCGTCACCGTCGGCATCGACGGCTCTCCCGCCAGTCTGGACGCCGCCGACTGGGCGGCCCGCGAGGCCGAACGCCGTCGGCTCGCCCTGCGGCTGCTGCACGCGGGCGACGAACCCGCCGTGCCCGCACAGCCCCCGGGACCCGATCGCAGCATCCTCGACCGGGCCGCCGTCCATCTCTCGTACGCCCACCCGGCGTTGGAGATCATCGCCCGCCGCACCGACACCCCGCCCGTGCCGGCGCTGCTCGCCGCCGCCACGGAGTCGGAGACACTGGTCCTTGGATCACGCGGCTTCAGCGGCCTCGCCGGCTTCCTGGTCGGTTCCGTCGCGCTCACCGTGGCCGCCGGTGCCGAGCGCCCGGTCGTGCTGGTCCGCGACGGCGAACTCCCCGAGGACGAGCGGGTGCCCGTCGACGCCGACACACCGCCGAACCGGGCCCCGTACCTGCCGGTGGTCCTCGGCCTCGACCTGGCACACCCCGCCGACGATCTGATCGGTTACGCCTTCGACGCGGCCACCATGCGCGAGGCACCCCTGCAGGTCGTGCACACCTGGACGCCGCCCCCGCCGCGCGGCTACGCCACCGGCGCGCGGAGGCCGGACGACACTGCAGAACAAGAGGACGCCAAGTGGCGTTCCCTGGCCGTGATTCTGCAGCCGTGGCGCCACAAGTTCCCGGAGACGTCCGTCGCCGAGCAGGTGGTGTACGGGACCACCGCTCGCCATCTGCTGAAGGCGTCCACCCGGGCCGGGCTGCTGGTCATCGGCCGCCGCGCCTCGGCCGGAAAGGGCCTGGGACGCGCGGCACACTCCTTGATCCACCACTCCATGTGCCCCGTCGCGGTGGTCGCCCACGACTGAGAGCGACACGACGGAGAGCGACCCGACTGACGACGATCAGCCGAAGCGTTCGATCCGGATACGGTCCACCGGCTGGCCCGCGTCCACCAGCAGCCGCGAGGCATGCTCGGCGAACCCGTTGGAGCCGCACACATAGGCCTCCCACCCACCATCGGGCCGGTCGGCCAGGAGCGCCGCCACATGTGCGGCCGACACACGGCCCACCGGCACGCCCTCTGGGGCACCGCGTGTGAACACGGGCGTGGTCTCGGCGCCGTACTCCGACGCGTAGATCAGCTCTTCCGGGCCGCGCGCCGAGACGAGCAGCCGCAGCGGCACCGAAAGACCCCGCGCGCGATGGTGGCGGACCATCGACATCAGCGGTACGACACCGGAGCCCGCGCCGATGAGCAGGGCGGGCCGGTCGCCGGGCCAGGCGAAGAAACCGCTGAGCGGTCCGCGCACCTCGACCTCGTCGCCGGGCTCGGCGACCGTGTGGAACCAGCCGGACACCTCGCCGCCGTCGACATGGTCGAGGGTGAGTTCGATGTGCCCGGCGTCGTCGGGCGGCGACGCGATCGAATAGTGCCGTTGGGCGACGTAGCCGTCGTCCGCCCGAAGCCGCAGCATCAGATGCTGGCCGGGCAGGTGGCCCGCCCAGTCGGGCACGGCGAACCGGAAGGTCGCCGCGTGCGGGGTCTCCCGGCGGATCCCGGTCAGCGTGGTGCGCTGCCAGGCGGTGGCAGTGCTGTCGCTCACCGCGATCCGGCCGGGCACGGCGAACCGGGTCAGAGGTGTGAAGGTCTCAGTCACCGGAGTAGCGCTGCTCTTCCCAGGGGTTGCCGCGGTGGTGGTAGCCGTTCTGCTCCCAGAAGCCCGGCTCGTCGTGGTCGAGGATCCTGAGGCCCGCGATCCACTTGGCGCTCTTCCAGAAGTACAGGTGGGGCACGAGCAACCGCGCTGGACCACCGTGCTCGGCGGGCAGCGGCCCGTCCCCGTATTCCCAGACGATCCAGGCGCGCCCGCCGGTCAGGTCCGCGAGCGGGAGGTTCGTGGTGTAGCCGGTGTGCGAGTACGCGACCGCGTGGGTGGCCTCCGGCGCCGGGCGGGCGAGATCGAGGAACGCGTCGAGCGACACGCCCCCGAAGCGCACCCCGAACTTCGACCAGCTGGTCACACAGTGGATGTCGCCCTCGTACGCGGACGGCGGCAGCGCGTGCGCCTCGTCCCAGGTCCAGGTGCGTGGCTCGGCGACCAGCCCGTCGACGGCGAACGTCCAGTCCGCGGGCGCCAGTTCGGGCGTGACCTCGGCGGACAGGACGGGCCAGTCGTCGCCCGCGTCGTACTGGCCGGGCGGCAGTCCGGAGCGGGGGACGCGGGTGCGCCCGGTGAAGCCTCGGGTGACGTTCATACGGGTGGTGCCTCCAGGCCGGCGGAGCGTCGGGCCCTTGATCGTTGCGTACGCCTTCCACGGTACCGGGCCCGTCCACGGAGCCCGCCCCCGGACCATTGCGACCGTATGAACACCGATGAACGCCGGTGAAATCCGATCCGTCGCGGGAATAGCGGCACCCGCGATCTTCCTTGCCCCTCATGCCGACCTCGGCGCGAAGGAGAGTGAGGGAAACCATGCCCAAGGCGTACGTCTTCACGCGGTACGGCGGTCCGGAGACCGAAGCCCTTGTCGACCAGGACCCGCCGCGCCCCGGGCCCGGCCAGCTGCTGATCGCGGTACGGGCGGCCGGCGTGAACCCCGTCGACTGGAAGCAGCGCACCGGTTACCAGCGCCCCGGCCAGCAGCGGCGCGAGCTGCCCGCGGTGTTCGGCAACGAGGTCGCCGGGGTCGTCGAGGAGATCGGTGACGGTGTCACGGGTTTCGCGGCCGGGGACGAGGTGTTCGGCAACCCGGTCGCCGGCGGCTACGCGGAGTACGCGCTGCTGCCCGTCACGGTGACCGCGCACAAGCCCGCCGGGATCTCCTTCACCGACGCCGCGGCCCTGCCCGTCGCGGCGGCGACCGCGTACGACGGAATCCGCCAGCTCGACCTGCCGGCCGGGGCGACCCTGGTGGTCACCGGCGCGGGCGGCGGGGTGGGCGTCGCGGCCGTGCAGATCGCCCGCGCCGAGGGGCTGCACGTCATCGGCGTCGCGAGCGCCGCCAAGAAGGACCTCGTCGAGTCGCTCGGTGCCGTGCACGTACCGTCAGGACCGGACTTCGTCGCCGGCGTACGGGCCGTGGCGCCCGACGGCGTGGACGCCGTCTACGACCTGGTCGGCGGCGAGGTCCTGGAAGCGGCGGCCGAGCTGCTGACGGACCGGACCGGGCTGATCACCGCGGGCGGCAAGGACATCGTGGCGCGGCTCGGCGGCTCGCCCGTCGTGCGGGCCCGTAGCGCCGCGGTGCTCGACGCGGTGGCCGAGCTGGTCGTCAACGGCTCGTTGAAGCCGCTCGTGACCGGGACCTTCCCGCTGGAGCGGGCCGCCGAGGCGCTGCGGACCGTCGAGGAGGGGCACGCCCGGGGGAAGCTCGTGATCGAGATCGGCATATGAGCGTCCGGGCCCGACGGGTGGCGGAGAACGGCTCCACGCGGGAGCGGCACCCGCTGGACAACCCCGCGCTCGCCTCGCTGACCGGCCCGCACGCCCGTTTCGCCGAGCGGCGCGGCCGGGTGCTGCGCTACCCCGTCGACGTGTCGCCCTGGCTGGCCCTGCCCGACGAGCCCGATGCCGAGGACTGGGCGGATGTCGCGGCGCTCGCGGGTCCCGGCCAGGAGATCGCGCTGCCCGGCTTCGGCGGGGAGATCCCGGACGGCTGGGACGTGACCTTCAGCCTGGACGGCGTAGAGCTCGTGGACGACGGACTGGCCGCCGCACCGGAACCGGAGGCCGTACGGCTCGGCCCCGCCGATGTCCCGGAGATGCTGGACCTGGTCGAGCGCACCAGACCCGGCCCGTTCCTGCCGCGCACCGTCGAGCTCGGCACGTATCTCGGGATACGCCGGGGCGGTGTCCTCGTCGCGATGGCGGGGGAGCGGCTGCATCCGCCGGGCTGGACCGAGATCAGCGCGGTCTGCACCGACCCGGACTTCCGCGGCGAAGGCCTGGCCACCCGGCTGACCCTGGCCGTCGCCCATGGCATCCGTGCCCGCGGCGAGACACCGTTCCTGCACACCGCCGCCGACAACACGGGCGCCATCAGGCTCTACGAGTCCCTGGGATTCCGGCTGCGGCGCAGGACGAGGTTCCTCGGGGCGCGTGTGCCTCAGCCGCCCGCGGACGCCGTCTCACGGGGCGCCCCGGCCGCGAGGTTGTAGCGCAGCAGATACCCCGCGAACCGCTCCAGATCCTCCTCGGGCCAGCCCGCCAGCCGCTCGTGGAATGCCAGCCGTCGGCTCTCGGACACCTGGGCGAGGATCTCCGTCCCCGCCGACGTGAGGTGGAGTACCTGGACGCGCTGGTCCTGCGGATCGGCGCGCCGCTCGATCAGCCCGGCGCGTTCCAGGGCCCCCACCTGCCGGCTCACCGTGGACTTGTCCAGGGCGTAGTGCGCCGCCAGGTCGGTGGCCCGGCAGCCGCCGCTCTCCTCCAGGTGTCCCAGCAGTGTGTACGAGACCAGGGACAGCTCGGGGTGCAGACGGCCGGCCGAGGCACGGGCGCGCCGGGCGAAGGCGGTCATCTCACGGTGGATGGTCTCGACGGCCACGTCGGCTGTGGTCACGGGCTCTTCCCTCCTCGATTCTAGTTGCACTCTACACCTACTATGTTGATATGGCAACTAGTGGTCGTGGGGCTGGCTGATGGTGCCCTGGGGAGGCGTGAGGTGTTCTCGCGGGCGGCCTGGATTCGAGCGCGACCGCAGGCTGGGGCCGTGTAATGTTGCCGTCCGGCTGCGGATCGCCCCAGCCATCGATGGACCAAGGAGGTGAGCCCCATTACCGCTGTGTCAGCTCGGGTGCTCTCGCCTCAGGTCCTCACCTGCGTCAGGTGACATCGAGGGCGCCCTTCGGCTTCCCGAAAGGCTCTCGGCTTCCATGCCAAGCTCTTACGCAAGTGTCGTCACTGTGCTCCGGTCCGCAGGCTGTGTCTTCGCCGAGGACGAGGCTCGGCTGATCCTCTCCACCGCCCGCACTCCGGCCGAACTCGCCGCGATGGTGGACCGTCGCGCCACGGGCCTGCCCCTCGAACACGTCCTGGGCTGGGCCGAGTTCAGCGGACTGCGCATCGAGGTGGAGCCCGGCGTCTTCGTCCCTCGCCGGCGCACCGAGTTCCTGGTCCGGCTGGCCGTCGCCCTCGCTCCCGAAGCTCCGGAAGCCTCCGTCGTCGTGGACCTGTGCTGCGGCTCGGGCGCGGTGGGCGCGGCACTCGCCGCCTCCCTCCCCGGGGTTGAACTGCACGCCGTGGACATCGACCCGGCCGCGGTGCGCTGTGCCCGCCGGAACGTCGGCGCGCACGGCCATGTCGCGGACGGTCATGTCTACGAGGGTGACCTCTTCGAGCCGCTGCCACGCACCCTCCGCGGCCGTATCGGCATCCTGGCGGCCAACGTTCCGTACGTCCCCACCGGGGAGGTCGGGCTCCTGCCCGCCGAGGCCCGCGACCACGAACCCCTGGTGGCGCTCGACGGGGGAGGGGACGGGCTCGACATCCTGCGCCGGGTGGCCGCCGGGGCTCCCCGGTGGCTGGCTCCCGGCGGCAGCCTCCTCGTCGAGACGAGCGAACGCCAGACGGACCTGGCCGTCGAGATCTTCGCCCGCAGCGGCCTGGTTCCCCGCCTGGAGGTCTCCGAGGAGCTGTACGCCAACGTCGTCATCGGTACGAAGTCCTAGCGTTGGCCGAATCGCGGCGTCGGTGCCCGCCGAGGCCGCCGGTGCGCCGATGCCGCGAGGTCCTGGTCACATCGGCCTTCCGTTCATTTGCAACGAGTTGCAAAAAGCTCGGCCCGTCGTCTACAACAGGAGTGACGACACCGCGTACGGAGGGCCCGATGAGCCGTTACCCGCATCTGCTGAACCCGCTCGACCTGGGCTTCACCACGCTGCCGAACCGCGTGCTCATGGGCTCCATGCACGTAGGCCTGGAAGAGGCCGAGCGGGGCTTCGAACGGATGGCGGAGTTCTACGCCGCCCGGGCCCGCGGCGGCGTAGGCCTCATCGTCACCGGCGGCATCGCCCCGAACGACGCGGGGCGGCCGTACGAAGGCGGTGCCAAGCTGACCACCGAGGCGGAGGCCGGGCAGCACGCGGAGATCACCGCCGCGGTGCACCGCGAGGGCGGCAGGATCGCCATGCAGATCCTGCACTTCGGCCGGTACGCCTACCACCAGGACCTGGTCGCGCCGAGCGCGGTCCAGGCGCCCATCAGCCCCTATGTGCCGCACGCCCTCACCGACGACGAGATCGAGCGGACGATCGACGACTACGCCCGGGCCGCCCGCCTCGCCAGGCGCGCGGGGTACGACGGCGTCGAGATCATGGGCTCCGAGGGCTATCTGATCAACGAGTTCATCGCCGCCCAGACGAACCACCGCGAGGACCGCTGGGGCGGTTCCTACGAGAACCGCATGCGGTTCCCCGTCGAGATCGTCCGGCGGGTGCGCGAGGCCGTCGGCGAGGACTTCATCCTCATCTACCGGCTGTCGATGCTGGACCTGGTGCCCGGAGGATCGTCCTTCGACGAGGTGATCACGCTGGCCAAGGCCGTCGAGGCCGCCGGGGCGACCATCATCAACACCGGCATCGGCTGGCACGAGGCCCGTATCCCCACCATCGCGACCTCGGTGCCGCGCGGCGCCTACGCCTGGGTGACCAAGAAGGTCATGGGCGCCGTGTCGATCCCGCTCGTGACGACGAACCGCATCAACACGCCTGAACTCGCCGAGGAGTTGCTCGCCGACGGCTGCGCCGACATGGTGTCGATGGCCCGGCCGATGCTCGCCGACCCCGACTTCGTCGCCAAGGCGGCAGCCGGACGCCCCGAGGCCATCAACACCTGCATCGGCTGCAACCAGGCCTGCCTCGACCACACCTTCAACGGCAAGATCACCTCGTGCCTGGTGAACCCGCGGGCCTGCCACGAGACGGAGCTCGTCCTCGCACCGACCCGCCTGCGCAAGCGAGTTGCCGTGGTGGGCGCGGGCCCGGCCGGACTCGCCTGCGCGGTCAGCGCCGCCGAGCGCGGCCACGACGTCACCCTGTACGACGCCGCGAGCGAGATCGGCGGCCAGCTGAACGTGGCCCGCAAGGTCCCCGGCAAGCAGGAGTTCGACGAGACGATCCGCTACTTCCGTACGCAGCTCGAACTGCACGGCGTGGACGTCCGGTTGAACACCCCGGTCACCGCCGCGGACGTCTCCGCGTACGACGAGGTCGTCGTCGCCGCGGGTGTCAGCCCGCGTACGCCCGAGATCCCCGGCGTCGACCACCCCAGTGTCGTCGGCTACCTCGACGTGCTGCGCGACGGCGCCCCCGTCGGCGACCGGGTCGCGATCCTCGGCGCCGGCGGCATCGGCTTCGACGTCGCCGAGTACCTGACCGACAGCGGCGACAAGGCGAGCGAGGACCCGGCGACGTACTTCCGGCACTGGGGCGTCGACATGGACTACCGGGCGCCCGGCGGCCTCGGCACGCCCGACCGGCCCGCCCCGCCGCGCACGGTCCACCTGCTCCAGCGCAAGGCGTCCAAGGTCGGCGCCGGACTCGGTAAGACCACCGGCTGGATCCACCGCACCGAGCTGAGGCACCGCGGCGTCACCATGGTCCCGGGCGTCCAGTACGACCTGATCGACGACGCGGGCCTGCACCTCACCGTCGACGGACAGAGCTCCGTGCTGCCGGTCGACACGATCGTGCTCTGCACGGGACAGGAACCGCGCCGCGGACTGTACGAGGACCTGCTGGCCGCGGGCCGCAGCGCGCACCTCATCGGGGGCGCCGACGTGGCGGCGGAGCTGGACGCCAAGCGGGCCATCAAGCAGGGCACGGAGCTGGCGGCGGCGCTCTAGGCGGCCTTGGTGAAGTCCGGTGCCGTACAGCGCCCCGTAAGGGGCGCGGGGCTGTGTCGACGTGCGGCTCCGCCGCGGGGCAGATCT
>NZ_JBFAHW010000085.1:0-45592 GCF_040654355.1 Streptomyces sp. NPDC050704
CCCTCCACCAACCCCGCCGTCATCGCCTTCCTCCGCGAACACGGCGACGACCTCGTCCTGTGCGTCCACAACTTCTCCCGCTTCGCCCAACCCACCGAACTCGACCTGCAAACCTTCAACGGCCGCCACCCCGTCGAACTCATCGGCGGCGTCCGCTTCCCCGCCATCGGCGACCTCCCCTACCTCCTCACCCTCGCCGGACACGGCTTCTACTGGTTCCGACTCCGCGCAGTCGCTCCCCCCACCAACCGACGATTGATGGTGTGCTCCTGAAAGGACGCGTCGACATGCACAAGGTCGTACCGCCCCGCCCGAGCAGCCACACCCCGGCGCTCCTGCTGACGTCGCTCGCCGGACTGCTGCGGTCGTGGCTGCCCGAGCAGCGCTGGTTCGCGGGCAAGGGCCGGCGCGTCACGGAACTGTCTCTGCTGTCGGTGACCGAACTGCAGCCGGGCTGTCTGCACCTCCTGGTGAGTACGCGGCACGACGCCGGCACGTCCCTGCCCAGAGACTGCTATCAGTTGCTGCTCGGTGTTCGGGACGTCCTGCCACCCCGCCTGGCCCATGCCCGCATCGGCCGTCCGAACGAGGGGCCGTTGGCCGGCCTGACGGTGTACGACGCCCTTCAGGAACCCCGGTCGGCGGACCTGCTCCTGGAGCGGCTGCGCACCCCGGGAACGGCGGGCCCGCTGCGGTTCGAGCGCGACCCGCAGGTGACGGTCCCCGCCGGTCTCACTCCACGGCTCCTCGACGCCGAGCAGTCCAACTCCTCACTCGTATACGGGGATTCGTACATCCTGAAGCTCTTCCGCCGAGTGCAGCCCGGCATCAACCCGGACCTGGAAGTGCCCTGGGCGCTGGCCCGCCAGGGCTGCACCCGGGTGCCGGCCCCCGTGGCGTGGTTCCGTACCTCGCAGCCCCAGGAAGCGACGCTCGGCGTACTCCAGCCGTTCCTGCCCGAGGCAGCCGACGGGTGGACCCTGGCGCTCGAGTCGCTGGCCGCGGGGAGGGATTTCACCGACGAGGCATACGAGTTGGGGCGGGCGACCGCCGAGGTGCATCTGGCGCTGGCCAGGGCGTTCGCCCTCGACGCCCCGACCCGGGACCAGAGCAGGCGGCTCGCGGCCGCGATGAACGAGCGGCTGGACGCCACGTGCCGGTCGGTGCCGGACCTGCTGCCGTACGTGGCCGGGTTGCGGACCGCCTTCGACGCACTCGCCGTCCTCGGCGCGGGCCGCCCCGTGCAGCGGATTCACGGCGATCTTCACCTCGGTCAGGTGCTGCGGGCCGGGAAGCGGTGGTTCGTCATCGACTTCGAGGGCGAACCGGCCCGTCCGATCGCCGAACGCCGTCGTCCCCAGTCCCCCGTGCGCGACGTCGCGGGCATGCTGCGCTCCTTCGACTACGCCGCCCGCAGCCGACGGCCGTGGCGTCCGGAGTGGGCGCGGCGCTGCCGGGAGGCCTTTTGCGCGGGGTACGCCGTCGAGGCGAAGTGGGATCCGCGCGCGGAGCCCGAGCTGTTGCGCGCGCACGAGACCGACCGGGCCGTGTACGAGGTGCTGTACGAGGCACGGCACCGGCCCGACTGGCTGCCCGTGCCGATGGCGGCGATCGCCCGTCTCGCCGAACGTGACCGTACGCCCGCTCCCTCCGGTAGCCGTCCCCCGAAACCGGTCCCTTCCTTTCACAGCGCTCAAGGAGGCTGAAGCCGTGGCACCCCGCGACATCTCCGTATCCCTGTCCGCACCGGCGTCCGAAGTCGTCCGTCACAGCGAACGGTCGGGACGGCCCGGGCAGCCCGGGCGGTCGGTGGCCTCGATGGGCGCGACCGATCGGGAACGTCTGTTGTCGGGCGCCCACCATGACCCTCATGCGCTGCTCGGGGCCCATCCGGTGTCCGGGGGTGTGGTCTTTCGCGTCCTGCGGCCGTACGCCGAAGCCGTGACCGTGTCGTTGGCCGACGGGGTGCGCGAGGAGTTGGCCGACGAGGGTGACGGTCTCTTCTCCCGGGTCCTGCCACTCGACTCGGTCCCCGAATACACCTTGCTGGTGAGGTACGAGGGTAACGAGACGCAGGTGCAGGACCCTTACCGGTTCCTGCCGTCGCTCGGTGAGTTCGATCTGCATCTGTTCGGCGAGGGGCGGCACGAGCAGCTGTGGACGGCGCTCGGTGCCGAGCCGATGGTCCACCAGGGCGTCACCGGCACCCGCTTTACGGTGTGGGCACCCAACGCCCGTGGCGTGCGGGTGGCGGGAAGCTTCAATTTCTGGGACGGGACCGCTCTTCCGATGCGGTCCTTGGGCTCCTCCGGGGTCTGGGAGCTCTTCGTCCCGGGGATCGGCGAGGGGGAACGATACAAGTTCGAGATCACCCGGTCCGACGGTTCCAGGACCATGCGGGCGGATCCGATGGCTCGTTGGGCGGAGACGCCGCCCGCTACGGCGTCGGTCGTTCATGTCTCCCGCCACGAGTGGCGGGACGAGGAGTGGATGACCGGACGGGGTCGCCGACCCGTGCACGAGTCGCCGTTCTCTGTGTACGAGGTCCACCTGGCGTCCTGGCGACCGGGCCTGACATACCGTCAGCTGGCCGACCAACTCACCACTTATGTATCCGACTTGGGCTTCACCCACGTAGAGCTGATGCCGGTCGCCGAACACCCCTTCGGCGGCTCCTGGGGCTACCAGATCACGGGGTTCTACGCGCCGACCGCCCGCCTCGGCACACCGGACGACTTCAAGTACCTGGTCGACGCGCTGCACCGGGCCGGAATCGGCGTGATCATGGACTGGGTGCCGGCCCACTTCCCGCGCGACGACTGGGCACTGGCCGAGTTCGACGGACGCCCGCTGTACGAGCACGAGGACCCGCTGCGCGCCGCCCACCCCGACTGGGGAACCCTGGAGTTCGACTACGGCCGCCGCGAAGTACGCAACTTCCTCGTCGCCAACGCCGTGTACTGGTGCGAGGAGTTCCACATCGACGGCCTGCGCGTCGACGCCGTCGCCTCCATGCTCTACCTCGACTACTCCCGCGAGGACGGGCAGTGGTCGCCGAACGAGCACGGCGGGCGGGACAACCCCGACGCCGTCGCCTTCCTCCAGGAGATGAACGCCACCGTCTGTCGCCGTTGCCCGGGGGTGCTCACCATCGCCGAGGAGTCGACCGCCTGGGAGGGGGTCACGCGGGCGACCTCCGACGGTGGGTTGGGCTTCGGCTTGAAGTGGAACATGGGCTGGATGCATGACTCGCTGGTCTATGTGGCGAAGGATCCCGTCCATCGGAAGTACCACCACAACGAGATGACGTTCTCGATGGTGTACGCGTACAGCGAGAACTACGTGCTGCCGATCTCCCACGACGAAGTGGTCCACGGCAAGGGATCGCTGGTGTCCAAGATGCCGGGCGACTGGTGGCAGCAGCGCGCCACCCTGCGCTCCTACCTCGGCTTCATGTGGGCCCACCCCGGCAAGCAACTCCTCTTCATGGGCCAGGAGTTCGCCCAGGGCGCGGAGTGGTCCGAGGCCCACGGACCCGACTGGTGGCTGCTCGACCCCTCCTACGGCGCCGCCGCCGACCACCAAGGCGTCCGTGACCTCGTCCGCGACCTCAACACCGTCTACCGCGCCACTCCCGCCCTGTGGGAACGCGACACCGACCCCGCCGGCTTCGCCTGGATCGCCGGGGACGCCGCCGAGGACAACGTCTTCGCCTTCCTGCGCCACGACGCCGACGGCGCGCCGCTGCTCGCCGTCTCCAACTTCTCCCCCGTCGTCCGCCACGCCTACCGCATCGGCGTCCCGGACGACGTGCCCGCCTGGCACGAGATCCTCAACACCGACGCCCAGCGCTACGGCGGCAGCGACGTCACCAACCCCGACCCCGTCAAACCCGACGCCCAGGGCTGGCACGGCCAACCGGCCAGCATCCGGCTCACCCTGCCACCGCTGGCCACGGTGTGGCTGCGACCGGCCTAGCCTTTTCTCGCCCCCGCCGCCCGGTAGTTTCACGGTTGTCACCTCGCCGCACCGGCCCCCCGGCACAGATAGGACTTCCGTGAACGACACTTCGTCACCCTGGCCACACTCCCCCGTCAAGGTCGGCCTCGTCGGCGCCGGCCCCTGGGCACGCGGAGTGCACGCACCCGTACTCGCCACCGGCCCCGAGACGGAACTGACCGCGGTGTGGGCGCGCCGCCCAGAGGCGGCGCAGGAGACCGCCGCGCCGCACGGAGCGACCGCGGTGACGCGTTTCGAGGAGCTGCTCGACAGTTGTGAGGCGGTGGCCTTCGCCGTTCCGCCGAACGTTCAGGCGGAGCTGGCCGCTCAGGCGGCGAAGGCGGGCAAGGCGCTGCTGTTGGAGAAGCCTCTCGGCCTGGACGTACCGTCGGCTCGGCGCCTTGTCGATGCCATCGACGAGGCGGGGGTCGTGTCCCAGGTCGTCCTGACCAATCGCTATCACCCGGCCGCTCAGGAGTTCGTCAGGGCGGCGCAGGAGATCGAGGTGGCGGGAGCACGTTCGTCTTGTCTCAGCGGGGCCTTCCTGGGCGGTGACTTCGCGACTCCCTGGCGGCTGGAGCACGGTGCCCTGCTGGATCTCGGGCCGCACGTTCTGGACCTGCTGGACGCGGCCATGGGTCCCATCGTGCGGGTTCGCGGGACGGGAGATCCGCGTCGGTGGATCGAGTTGACGTGCGAGCACGAGAGCGGTGCGGTCAGCCAGGCTTCGCTGTCCGGGTCGGTCGAGGTGCGGTCCGGGGGTATACGGATCGAGCTCTTCGGGGCTCACCCCGAGCTTGTCTACGACACCGCGGGGCTCGACCACGACGAGTGCTGGCCCGTGTTGCGCCAGGCCTTCGCCACCGCGGTACGTACCGGCGTGTCCGGTGAGCTCGACGCCCGTCGCGGTCTGTATCTCCAGGAGTTGATCGCCCGAGCCATGCCTGCGGAGAGCTGACCCGGCTCGTCGCGGACCCCGCCGCCCCGCCCGGTTGCGGCGGCCTCACGGACGAACCCGTGGTGCGGTGGCACGGCCGGTCCCCTCGGTTCCGCACGTCGGAGAGCCGGCCGGGGGGACTGCCGGAGCCGTCCAGACCCGCGGGCCGGCGGTGGTCTGCTGCTTCGTTCAGCCCTTCAGGCGCTCCCGCAGTTCCTCGGCGTCGGCGAGGAACCACGTCTGGCGACCGCGGTTGCATTCGCGGACGAAGTCCCGCAGGGCCGAACTCTCCGTCGTGTGGCGGGAGATGTCGCCGAGGACGACGACCCCGAGCCGGTAGTTGGCGAACTTCTGGACGATCTCGCCGGCGACGCGGGTACGCAGATCGAAGAACCTCTCGTCGAACCGCCCGGCGGGGATGACGACCCAGTGGGCACCCTGGTAACCGGCGTCCCCGATGAGATCCAAGGCGCCGCGTTCATCGCCGATGGCATCTCCCTCGGAGGCGCACATCAGGACGGGCACGTCATGGATCGTCTGCAGGGTGCTCATGGGGGTCGAGGCTAATTCCGGACGCGTGCGGAGTCGACGCAATTTCTCCGAGCACTCCCGCCGTGGCCGTTCACGGCCGGGAAGGTGACTGTCGCCGGTCAGGAGAGGAGCGTCGTGGGGCGGGTGGTCGTGTGAGCTCAGCGTGTGAGCGACGGGCCGTCGGCCGCGGCCACGAGAAGCTCCGCCTGTTCGCGGGCGTGGTCGAGCGCGCCGGGGAAGATGCGCAGGCCGTGGGCGACGAGGGCGCCTTCGTGGAGCAGCATCAAGGTGCGGCCCAGCGACTGGGCGGTGGCGGGCGCGAGGGGACGTACGAGATCGGTGAACAGCGTGAGCATCCACTCCTTCTGGCCGGTGATGATCGCGTACGCCGGATGGGACGGATCGTCGATCTCCGCATGGGCGTTGACCATGCTGCAGCCTCTGGGGCTGGTGGCGTCCATCCAGTCGCGTGAGGCGTCGAAGACTGCCAGGACCCGGTCCCGCGGCGTGTGGGCCGCGTCGAGGCGGGGGGCGAGGAAGGCACGCCAGCGTTCGTCGCGGTCGGCGAGGTACTCGACCACGATCTGCTCCTTGGAGCCGAACCGGTCGTAGAGGGTCTTCTTCGTGACGCCGGCCTCGGCCGCGATGAGGTCGACGCCGACCGCGTGGATGCCGCGGTCGTAGAACAGTCGGCCCGCTGCCTCCAGAGCGCGGCGGGCGCCGGGGGTCAGGGCCACTCGGCGGGGCGAGTTCGTGGTGCTCATTCCCCAATACTATACCGATCTGTATACTCGGTGACAGGTATACAGATCGGTATAGTCGCTGGGTCCCTGACCTTGGAGGTGTGTGGTGCCGTGAACATCCTGCTGTCGATCGCATTCGTAGGAGCCTGGAGCTCCGGGTTCATCGGAGCCAAGCTCGGGGCGGGCAGCGCCACCCCGGCCACGCTCCTCATGTGGCGCTTTCTGCCGCTGGCCCTCGTGCTCGGCCTCGTCGCCCTGACGGTCGTGCGGGCCTCGTGGCGCGGGCTGACGCCGCGTGATCTCGCCCGGCAGGCCGTCGTCGGAGCGCTGTCGCAGAGCGGCTATCTCCTCACCGTCTACTACGCGATCGACCTGGGCGTCTCCAGCGGGACGACGGCCCTGATCGACGGCACCCAGCCGCTGGTGGCCGGAGCACTGGCCGGGCCCCTGCTGGGCGCACCGGTCTCCCGTACCCAATGGTTCGGGCTGGGGCTCGGCGTAACCGGTGTCGTCATCGTGACCGCGGCCGACGCCGGGGCCGGCAGCGGCGCTGCCTGGTGGGCGTATCTCGTACCGTTCGTCGGCATGCTGTCCCTGGTGGCGGCGACCTTCCTGGACCGCCGGGCCCGCGCGGACGTTCACCCGATGGTGTCGATGACCGTCCATGCCGTCACAAGTGCCCTGATATTCACGGCGCTTGCCGCGGGAACCGGGACGGTGACGCCACCGGCCAGCGGCTCCTTCTGGACCGCCGTGGTCTGGCTCGTGGTGCTCTCCACCTTCGGCGGGTACGGGCTGTACTGGCTGATCCTGCGGCGGTCCGGGGTGACCAAGGTGAACACGCTCATGTTCCTGATGGCGCCCGTGACGGCCGTGTGGGGTGCGCTGATGTTCGGCGAACCGTTCGGGCCGCAGACGGCGGTGGGGCTCACGCTCGGCCTGCTGGCCGTCGCCGTCGTCCATCGCGGAGACGACCGCGGAGACCACCGCGACGACCGGGCCGACCAGGGCCGCCACCGGACCGGGCAGCCTCTGGAGGCAGCGTGTCTCACGCCCCGGCGATCAGCGTGACTCCCAGCACGATCATCGTCGCGGCGACCAGACCGTCCAGTACGCGCCAGGCCGACGGCCGGACCAGGAAGCGACTGAGCAGCCGGGCCCCGAAGCCCAGCGCGGCGAACCAGCAGAGGCTGGCGAGTACGGCGCCGAGGCCGAAGGTCCAGCGGAGCGGACCCCGGTCGGCCGCGATGGAGCCGAGCAGGAACACGGTGTCCAGGTAGACGTGCGGGTTGAGCCAGGTCAAGGCCAGACAGGTGAGTACGGCCCGCCGCCACGAGCCCGCGGTCCCCGCCGCCACGCTCAGCGCCGCGGGCCGGAAGATCCGGCGTACGGCGAGGCAGCCGTAGCCGATCAGGAAGGCGCCGCCGACCAGCGCGACCACGGTCAGCGCCTGCGGCCAGGCCACCACAACCGCGCCGACGCCGCCGACTCCCAGGGCGATGAGAGCCGCGTCGGACAGGGCGCAGATGCCCACCACCGCGAGCACCGCCTCCCGGCGGATGCCCTGGCGCAGGACGAAGGCGTTCTGGGCGCCGATGGCGACGATGAGGGAGAGGCCGGTGCCGAACCCGGCGGCCGCGGCGGACAAAGTGCTGGTCACGTGGCCACGCTAGGACGACGACCGACACGAGTACAGCTAAAGATTCTTAGCTATCATTAGCAATCGTGATGATGACCGAGCTCCCCCTGGACCAAGTGCGCACCCTGCTGGCCGCCGTGGACGAGGGCACGTTCGACGCCGCGGCCGCCGTCCTGCATGTCACGCCGTCGGCGGTGAGCCAGCGCGTCAAGGCACTCGAACAGCGCACGGGGCGTGTCCTGTTGATGCGTACGAAGCCGGTCCGGCCGACCGATTCCGGGGAGGTCGTCGTGCGCTTCGCGCGACAGCTGGCCCAGCTCGAACGTGACGCGCGGGCCGAGCTCGGCATGTCCGGCGCCGAGGAGCCGACGCTTCTGTCGATCGCGGTGAACGCCGACTCGCTGGCGACGTGGTTCCTGCCGGCGCTCACGCGCGTGCCCGAGGATCTGCGGCTCTGCTACGAACTGCGCCGCGAGGACGAGGCCCACACGGCCGCGCTGCTGCGCGAGGGGCGGGTGATGGCGGCGGTGACCTCGTCCCCGGAACCGGTGACCGGTTGTTCCGTCCGCAGCCTGGGCCGTATGCGGTACGTCCCGGTGGCCGGCTCCGGTTTCGCCGCACGGTGGCTCGGCGGGTGGCCGGACACGCCGTTGCGGGAGGTCATCGCCGACGCGCCCGTGGTGTGCTTCGACCGGCGTGACGACTTTCAGGACGCTTTCGTCCGCATGCTCCGGCACGGTCGGCGCGGCGCGAGTTCGCTGCGGCACTTCGTGCCGACATCCGAAGGATTCGTCGAGGCGGTCGTCGCCGGGCTGGGTTGGGGCATGGTGCCCGAGGTACAGGCGGCGCCGCTGCTCAGAGCCGGGCAGCTCGTCAATCTCGCACCGGATCGGCAGATCGACGCTCCGCTCTTCTGGCAGCAGTGGAAACTCGACTTCCCGGCTCTCGCGGCCGTGGCCGAGGCCGTCGCGGCGGCGGCCGCCGAAGTCCTCGACACAGACAGCTGAGCCCCGGCCGAGCGGACACGGGCGAAGAGGGCGCCGAGCAGCCGGCATCAGGCGTCCTTCAGGAGGCCGGCCCCGGCCCCGCTTCCCTCTCCAGGAAGCTCATCACCTGGGCGGCGAGGCTGTCCAGGGCGGTCTCGGGGCGAGCGCCGACACCGACGGCCGACTCGTCCACGCCGATGCCGCCCGACCAGAGGTACCGGTCGGTCCAGTCGTCGTCGACCTTCAGCTGGACCTGGATGTCCACCTGGGGCAGGGAGCCGTCCGCGGCGGCGGCATACAGGATCGCGGTCACCCGGCGCAGCGGATAGACGTCGAAGCCCTCGATGAACTGCGAGTTGCGCCAGTCGAGAAACGCGCTCTCACCGTCGGCGCCGATACGGATGTCGAGTTGGCCGTCTTCGAGATGAATGCCGAAATGCTCGGTCGTTCGATTTTCAACGGTTACCCGAAACCTGAAGTAGGTCATCCCCTCGGCGGCGTCGTCCCGCCCGCGCGGCGGCTCCGCCTTCTCCAGGCCATGGACGCGGACACGCAGGCCGGCATGCTCGTCGTCGTACTCCTGCCAGTCCCCGACCACATTCGGCTCGTACACAGTCCACCTCTCGCCACCCAGAGAGCTGCTTCCTATCTGTGCGCGCGACGAAGTGTCAAATGGGCAGAATGCGCATTGGCCAGGGACTTTGCCCGGCTTGATCACTGATCAAGCGCTGCCCAGCCAGAACCTTCCCGGCGGCGATGACGGCCACCGCCGCGGCGTGCTGCACATCACGTCCCGCGGCCCCGGCCGACGACGCGGCGCCCGACGGTGGGGGCGGCGGCGAAGACAGGGGCCGAAGGGACGGACGCTGTGCATTGCATTTGAGCCAGCGCGGAGCGGACCACAGGCCGAATATACCTCCTCTCATATCCCTCACATTTCCGGTGTTGATTGTTGAATCGACTGGCTGCCACAATTCGTTCGGCCGCGCTGAATACCCCGCCAGCGGGGCCACCCGGTTTGACCGGATGAGGATTTCAGCGGCATTTCGGGCGAATTCCCGACCTGCGCGGTCCAAGAACTTGAATCCCGTTCAACAACGCATCTTGAGCTGCACTCTTATTTGATAAGGCACGGTATGCCACGACACAACAGCCCGCACTATGGTTCGCCCTCGGATCGGACACCGTCCGCCCCTGAGCCCCGGAGCGCGATCGGTTCCCATCCCGACTTTCGCTCCATACGCGGCGCCCACCGCACTTTCGGCGTGGTGGCGCTGTCGGTCTCGGTGGGTGGGTTCCTGCTGTTCGTGCTGCTGTCGAGTTTCCTGCCCGACGTCCTCAACCAGCCACTGTTCGGCCATGTGACGCTGGGGCTGGCCGTCGGGGTGGGGCAGTTCGCCGTGATGGCCGTGACCGCGTGGCGGTACACGGTGCACATGGACCGGCGGATCGATCCGGCGGCCGACCGCCTGCGTGCGCAGCTGCACCGTGACGAGGCCCAGCGGGCCCGCGTCCCCCAGCAGCAGAGGCGGTTCGGCGCGTGGTGACCCTCCCCGAGAGCCGCATGGTGACCCTCGCCGAAGGTGTCATCGGCGGCTTCAGTCTCAAGCTGACCTTCATCCTGTTCGTGTCGGTGGTCGTGGTCAGCATGTTCACCGCTCTCATCACCGCCCCGCAGGGCGACGAGATCGGCGAGTTCTACCTCGGCAACCGCACCATGTCGCCCCTGCGCAACGGGCTGGCGATGTGCGGGGACTACCTGTCCGCCGCCACCCTGCTGGGCAGCACCGGCCTGGTCGCACTCACCGGATACGACGGCCTGCTGTACCTCGTGGGCACCGCCGTCGCCTGGATGCTGGTGCTGCTGCTCATCGCCGAACCGCTGCGCAACTCCGGCAAGTTCACCCTCGGCGACACCCTGGCGCTGCGCCTGCCCCGCAGCCAGCGCTCGGTGCGCCTGGCCCTGGCCGCCTGCACGCTGATCATCACCGTGCTCTATCTCGTCGCCCAACTCGTCGGCAGCGTGGCTCTGTTGACGCAGTTCGTCGGCGAACCGGACAGCACCACCCGCACCCTGTGTGTGGTGGCCATCGGCACCCTGGTCGTGCTCTATGTGGCGCTCGGCGGTATGCCCGGCGCGACCTTCATCCAGATCGTCAAGGCCGTCATGCTGGTCGTCGGTGTCGCGGTGACCGCCGTGATGGTGCTGAACCGCTACAGCTGGAACGTCGACGACCTCCTCGGCGCCGCCACCTCCGGCAGCGGGATCGGGCAGCGGTTCCTGGAGCCCGGGCTGCGCTACGGCGGAAGTACGACCAGCAAGCTGGACTTCTTCAGCCTGCAGCTCGCCATCGTGCTGGGCCTGGCCGCACTCCCCCACGTGATGATGCGGCTGCTGGCCCCGAGCGTCGGCCGCGTGCTGCGCCGCTCCCTGCTGTGGGCGATGGGCCTGGTCGGCTTCGTCTGCCTGGCCGCGGGTGTGCTCGGGCTCGGCGCGACGGCGATCGTAGGCCGCGAGGCCATCGCGGGCATCGACGCCAAGGGGGACGCCGCGGTGCTGCTGCTCGCCCAGGAGATCGGCGGCGCCGTACTCACCGCGCTCATCTCCTGCCTGGCGTTCGTGACCCTGCTGGCCGTCGCCGCCGGACTCACTCTCGCGGCGGCCTCCTCGCTCGCGCACGACCTGTACGGAGAAGTGATCCGCAAGGGCCGGGCGAACCAGCGTGAGGAGCTGACCGTGGCCCGGCTGGCCGCCGTCGTCATCGGCGTCCTCGGCATGCTGCTCGCGCTCGTCTCCTGGGGGACGAACACGGCGACCCTGGCGTTCCTGGCCTTCGCCATCGCGGCGTCCGCGATCCTGCCGACCATGGTCTACAGCCTGTTCTGGCGCCGCTTCAACGCACGCGGGGCCCTGCTCAGCCTGTACGGCGGCCTCGCCACCTCCGTCCTGCTGGTCATCTGCTCCCCCGTGGTCTCCTCGGGGCCCGCCTCGTTCTATCCCGACGCGGACTTCGCCTTCTTCCCCCTGCAGAACCCCGGCCTCGTCTCCGTACCGGCCGGATTCCTGCTGGGCTGGCTGGGCACCGTCCTGTCCCGTCACCCGGAGGACACCGAGGCGTACGAGAAGTTCGAGGTCCGCGCGATGCTCGGGGTCGACCAGGCGGCCTGACCGAAGCCGCGGCGCATCTCCCACCTGCTGACGAACACCTGGCGACAAAACGGACGTCCGTGTTGACGAAAGGGACGTCCAGGTGCGGAGATGCTCCTGCGACATGACGGCCGACCGTGAGGCAGGACAGGCGAGCGATGGCATTGCAGATAAGCGCCACCAACCCGGAGCATCCCACGCTCCTGCTCGAACTTCCCTGGGACCTGCCCCTGGAGGAGTGGCCCGAGCACTACCTGGTGCCGCTGCCGCGGGGCATCTCCCGGCACGTGGTGCGCTACGCGCGCGCCGGTACGGAGGTCGTGGCGGTCAAGGAGCTCGCGGAGCGGCCGGCCCTGCGGGAGTACGAGCTGCTGCGCAGTATCGACCGGCTGAACATCCCGGCGGTGGACCCGCTCGCCGTGGTCACCGGCCGCACCCTGGGCGACGGCACTCCCCTGGAACCGGTGCTCATCACCCGGCATCTCAACGGTTCGCTGCCGTACCGGTCGATGTTCGAGACGACACTGCGCCCGGCCACGATGCACCGGCTGATGGATGCGCTGGCCGTGCTGCTTGTCCGGCTCCATCTGGCCGGGTTCGCCTGGGGCGACTGCTCGCTGTCCAACACGCTGTTCCGGCGCGACGCCGGTGCGTACGCCGCGTACCTGGTGGACGCGGAGACCGGCGAGCTGCATCCCCAGCTCAGCGACGGACAGCGGGACTACGACCTGGACCTCGCGCGGGTCAACATCAGCGGTGAGCTGCTGGATCTGGAAGCCTCGGGGGCGCTGCACCCGTCCGTGGACCCGATCGAGTTCGGCATGGAGATCTGCAAACGCTACGAAGGACTGTGGCAGGAGCTGACGCGGACCTCCGTGTATCCGGCGGGCAAGCACCACTACATCGACCGGCGGATCCGGCGGCTCAACGAGCTGGGGTTCGACGTCGCCGAGATGCAGATCGCGCACTCCTCGAACGGTGACACCGTCACGTTCGTCCCCAAGGTCGTCGACGCGGGCCACCACCAGCGGCAGCTGCTGCGGCTGACCGGCCTCGACGCCGAGGAGAACCAGGCACGCCGGCTCCTCAACGACCTCGAGAGCTGGATGGCCACGCAGGACGACTACGCGCCCGGTGACCCGCTCGCCGCACGTCCCGAGGTGCTGGCGCACCGCTGGGTGCGCGAGGTGTTCCGGCCCACCGTGCGGGCCGTACCGCTGGAGCTGCGCGGCTCCATGGACCCGGCCGAGCTGTACCACGGCCTCCTCGAACACCGCTGGTACCTGTCCGAGCGGGCGCAGCACGACATCGGTCTGGACACGGCCGTCGACGACTATGTCGCGAACATCCTGCCCAAGGTGCGGGACTCGCTGCCGTCGCCCACGGACGATCCCGAGCTGCCGGTCTGAGGCGAAGGCCGGGCGAGCGGTCAGGCGGGCGGCACGACCGCCACCGGGCAGGGCGCGTGGTGCATGACCGCGTGGGCCACCGAGCCGATGCGTGCCCCCACGGCGGAGCGGTGGGCCCGGCGGCCGACCACCATCAGCTGGGCCCGGGCGGCCACCGAGAGCAGCACCTCGCCCGCGCTGCCGATCTCGACGTGCTGGGTCACCGGCACGTCGGGGAACTGCTCCCGCCAGGGCTGGAGCGCTTCCCTGAGCGCCTTCTTCTCGTACGGTTCCAGGCCCCCGGCCTCGTCAAGGAGCTTCATCGAGCCCGGGCTGAAGGTGTACAGGGTGGGCAGGTTCCAGGCCCGTACGACGCGTACGCCGGCGCCGCGTGCCGCCGCTGTCTCGAACGCGAACCGCAGGGCGGCGGCGCTGTCGTCCGGGCCGCCCTGCTGGCCCACGACGATCTCGCGTCCGGCCGCCTCGGTCTCGGCGCGGTCACCGGCGCGTACGAGGACGACGGGGCGCCCTGATTCGGCGATCACCTGCTGGCCCACGGAACCGAGCAGGAAGCCGACGATCGCGCCGTGCCCGCGTGAGCCGAGTACCAGCATCTCGGCGTCCGCGGCCGCGGTGACGAGCGCCTCGACCGGACCTCCGTCGAGGAGGCCGGTGCTCACCGGCAGGTCGGGGTGCCGGTCGGCGAGGTCGCGCACGGTCTCCGCCAGCGCTTCCCGCGCGCCCGCCGGCTCGTCCGCCCCGTCGGACTTCTCCCAGGCGTGCACCACACGCACCGGGAGCCCTCGGCGTACCGCCTCCCTGGCCGCCCACTGCACGGCGGCCAGGGATTCGGCGGAACCGTCCACTCCCACGGTGATCGGGCGGGTCATACGGCGGCCTCCGTCGTTGTCGGCTGATACGCCCACGCTACAGAGCCGTTCCGTCGGCCCGCGCGGCGGTGGCGTCGGCGGGCCGGGTCTTACGTGCGGCAGTCGAGGCTGTTGAGGTCGACGGAGTCGGCCATCGCCTGCATCCCCTTGTCGTTGGGGTGGATGCGGTCGAAGTCGGTGACGGCGTCGAACTCCCCGCTGTCCCTGATGAATCGGTTGACGTCCTGGCGTACGGACTCGGCGGCGGCGTCCCACTCGTACCAGCCCTTGAACGGCGCGACGGTGGCGCCGACGACGCACGTGCCGGCCTCGTGGGCCCGGGCGATGATCTCGCGGTATCCCGCGATCAGGTCCTGGGCGGTGACGCCGGTGTGGGCCTTGATGTCGTTCACGCCCTCGAAGAGGAACACCGTGCGAACCCCCGGCTGCGAGAGGACATCGAGGCCCAGCCGGTTGAGGACGCTCTGTCCGGCGCCGTCCGCCAGGACCTTGTTTCCGGAGATCCCCTCGTTGGCCACACCCTTGACCGCCGTGTCCGCCTTCCGCAGCCGACGGGCGAGGTAGTCGGGCCAACGGCGGTTGAGGTCGGTGGTGGACTGCCAGCCGTCGGTGATGGAGTCACCGAGCGCGACCACGGCCGCGGTGGTCGTGCTGGTACGTACGGAGACGGCGTCCAGGTAGAACCAGGAGCCGATCCGGTCGGTCCAGGGCGTGGCGCCCTCCTCGCCCGTGTGGTCGCCGTCGGCCGCGTACGACGTCTGCATGGCCATGGAGTGACCGGTCGCCGGCCCGGCCGCCTCTCGCGTATGGAGGCTGACGACGAGGTCGCTCGCAGCTGGCAGGCGTCCGGGCAGCGGGTCGCTGTACGCGGTGGCTCCCGCGGGGACCGTGACGGTCCGCGCCCCGCCGAACGTCAGCCGCCGGTTGGTGCCGCGGACCAGTGCGGCACCTTCCTGCCGGAGGCCGGCGTAGACGCTGTCGAAGGTCACCGGCCGGTCCCCGAAGGCGTTGGAGAGCCGGACGCGCAGGTCGTCACCCGCGATGCTGGTGCGCACGACGAGTCGGTAGCTGCGGTCGGGGGCGGCATCGCCCATGCGGTCCGCGCTCGCGCCCCAGGTGATCACCTCGTGGCGGTCGCCGGACGACGCCCGTGCCGCGGCGGGCGTCGCCTGCACGGCCGTGCCGACCAGCAGCGCCGTGACGAGCAGCGGCAGGGCCGCCCGTCGGCCCGCTCGGGCGATCCCGGCCGTCATCGGGTGAAGTCCCGCAGTGTGACGGACTCGCCGGGCTTGAGGGTCACCTTCCGGGTGGTGTCGCCGTGGGCGACCGTCGTCGTCCGGCCGCCGACGCTGCGGATCCGTGCCTCGATCGGCGTGCCGTCCCGCCAGTGCAGGTCGACGACGAATCCGCCTCGCGCGCCGACTCCCGTGACGGATCCGGACTTCGCCCAGGCGGCCGGAAGGGCCGGAAGCAGTTCCACCCGGCCCGGACGGGAGTACAGAAGCATCTCGATCATCGCCGCGGATGTGCCGAAGTTGCCGTCGATCTGGAAGATGCCGCGGCCCTGGTCCACTTGGTAGATGTCGAAGAGGTTCGGGGCGGTGCCGTTGCTGCCGCCGGTCGACGGGCGAAGGTTGTTGACGATCAACTGGTAGGCCTTCTCACCGTCCTTGAGCCGTGCCCAGCACAGGCTGCGCCAGGCGTTCGCCCATCCGAAGCTCTCCGTGCCGCGCGCGGTGAGCAGGGCGGTGGCGCCTTCGACGACGGTTTCGGGGGTGGAGCCGTCGGGGCGGATGCGGTCGCCGGGGAAGAGTCCGACGAGCGGGGACAGGTGCCGGTGGGTGGTCTCGCCGAGGTTGTCGGGGGACATCCACTCCTCCAGCCAGCCCGTCGTGGGACTGACCTGCGGCAGGTACAGCCGCTTCTGGAGGGCGGCGATCGTGTCCGCGTAACCGCTGTCCTTCTTCAACTCGGCGGATGCAGCGCGATAGTTTGCGAACAGGGCCCACACCAGCTCCTGGGCGTAGGTGATGCCCTTGGCGTCCAGCGGGCCGTGTTCGGGCGACCAGTCGCTGTCGGCGATGAGGACCTCTCGCGAGGTGCCGGGGAGGGTCGTGGTGAGCAGCCGTGACTCCCAGAACTCGCAGGCGCCTTTGAGGAGTGGATAGATCCTCACCAGGTGGGAGCGTGACCGCGTGTACTCGTAGTGTTCCCACAGGCTGTTGCACAGCCAGGCGTTGCCCGCCGGGTGCCACCACCAGCCGTTTCCGCCGTGGATGTTGGTGGAGATGGCGACGGTCCAGCCGGCGATCTTCCCGGTGGAGTTGCGGTAGCGGTTGCGCGGGTCGTTGAAGAGTGCGCGGGTGAGTGCGGTCCAGGACGGGAGTTGGGCCAGGCAGTAGTCGGTGAGAGCGTCGAAGCACTGGGACAGGCCGGCCCGGTCGGCCATCCAGTAGTTCATCTGGATGTTGATGTCGGTGTGGTAATCGCCCATCCAGTCGGGGTCGTTGCCGTCCAGCCACAGCCCTTGGAGGTTGAGCGGGTGGCTGCCTCGCGACCCGGCGATCATCAGGTAGCGGCCGAACTGCAGGTAGGCGGCCTCCAGTTCGGGATCGGGCTCGCCGTCCCGGGCGCGCGCCCTGACGCGCTCCCAGGTGTCCAGGGCGCGCTGCTCGGCGGACGAGGTGCCCAGCGAGAGCTCCAGCTGCTCGAACAAGGCGCGGTGGTCGGCGACATGGGTGCGCAGCAGGGTGTCCGCCGAGTGACCTGCCGCCTCGCGGACCTTGGCGCGGGCCAGCCGCTCGGGGTCGAGGGACGGATCACGGTAGTGGGCGGCGGCGTCGGGCGCGTAGTTGGTTCCGCCGCTCACCACCACGGTGAGGTCCTTGCAGCCAGAGAAGTCGATCCGTGGCCCGGTCACGGTGACGCTGCCGCCGGAGCCGTACGCCGACACCGCCGCGCCGTACCGCAGTCCGTTCGGAAATGCGGCGCCGAAGGACTGGGTGCGCTGCATGGTCTCGCCGTGGGTGCCTTCAAGGGCGATGCTGCCGGTGTAACGGCCGCCCCCGCTCTGGGTGAAGTGCAGGACGATGACGTCGTCGGGGCGGCTGGCGAAGATCCGCCGCCGGTACGTCACACCGGAGCGGACGTACGACGTGGTGACCAGGCCCTGTGCCAGGTCGAGCGTGCGGCGGTATCCGGAGACGGCGGACAGGTCGTGGTCGGGGATGTCCACGGTGAGACGGCCGAGCAGGGTGAAGGAACCGAAGTCCTCGCGGCCGTAAGGGAATTGGCCGTCGGCGTCGAGCGTGTCGTTCAGGCCGCCGGTCCACATGGTGGCGTCGGTGATCAGGAGGAGTTCGCGACCGGGGTCGTTGCTCGCGAGGGCGCCCAGGCGGCCGTTGCCGACGGGCAGGCCCTGTTCGATCATCGAGTGGTCGTCGGCGGGCGCCTGCCACCACAGCTCGCTGCGTGAACTACCCGCCGGCAACGGCGAACCGGTCGGCCGCCGGGGCGCGGCGGTCGCGGTGAAGGCGGGCAGACCGCCGAGGGCGGTGGCCATGCCGGCCACCGCGGCCAGGGAAAGGAGTCTTCGTCTGCTGGGCTCGGTGGGGGTGCTGTCCATGCTGCGGCTCCAGGGAAGAGAACGGCGGTCAGGACGACTTCGGTACGTCGATGCGGTCGATGTCCGGGGCATAGCCGGAGCCGCTGTCGAACGTGATCGTGTTGGCGCCGGCCTTGAGAGTGACGGGCACGCTGACGGTCTCGGCGGTCCCCCAGTCGCCGGTGGAGGGGAACTTGTGGCGGCCGACGCCGTTGCCGTTCGCGGAGACGTCGACCGAGCGCGCGTCGCCGCTGACGTAGGCAACCTTCACCCAGTACGTACCGGCCTCGGCGACGGTGACGTCGTTGAAGCGGAGCTTGCCGCCGCCGTAGAGGTTGCCGACCTTCTGGCCGCCCGAGCAGGCGTCGCAGCCGGCCACGGAGGCGTTGCCGCTGAGGGTGTTGGCCGGGGACTCGGCCTCGTAGCCGGTCGTGGTGAGCGCGCTGCCGCGCGGAGTGACCGTGAACAGGCGCGAACCATGGGCCGGCAGGGCCTGCGTGACCTTGTTCTTGTACGTGCCGAGGTTCTCGTGGTTCCACAGGTCGCGGACGGCGGCCCTGCCGGTGAAGCCGAGGGTCGTCCAGTCGGCGGTGACGGCGGCAGGCGCGTCGGCGAGGTTGAACAGGGCCACGGTGTAGCTGCCGTCGGGGTTCTTCGCGGCCCAGACCTGCTGGGCGTCTGAGGGAGTGACGGGACGGGCCGGTGGCGTGCTGCCCTGGTTGAGGGCGATGACCTCGCGGTTGGTCAGCAGGGACAGGCCGTAGTCGTCAAGGCGGGTGAGGTCGTCGCCGGTGTAGAGCGGGGACTTGGCGATGGCCCAGAGGGTCGCGTAACTCTGTCGTTCCGCCTTGGTGAGCCCGTCCATCTGTCCGTTGCCGACGTCCAGGGAGTCCAGGTCGTTCCAGCCGCCGGGGCCGGCGTGGCGGGTCCAGCCGGGGACATCGTCCCAGCGGTCATCGACCGAGTTCTCCCAGCTGACGAGGGTGTTGCAGTAGCACTCGACATCGGTGTCGATGCGCCAGCCCTGGGAGTACTTCTTCCAGTCGGCGACCCGGCCGATGTCCAGCGACCAGGAGATCTCCAGGTGGATCGGGCGGCCGGTGGCGGCGATGGCCCGCTGCCAGGCGGCGACATCGGCAACGTTGTCGTACTGGTCGCCGCTCTTGCCGGAACCCGGCCCGACCCCGTCGAGCTTGAGGAAGTCGTAGCCCCAGTCGGCGATGAGCCGCGCCTGGGAGTCGATGTACTTCTGCGCGCAGGGGCGCGAGAAGTCGAGCTTGTAGGAGCTGTCCCAGCCGTTGGTGGTGCGCAGGTCGCCGTGGACGATGTCGGCGGTCGTACACCCCTCGGCGTTCCAGATGGGTACCTTGCCGTCGCCGTACGCCTCCTTCTCCAGGCCGACGGGCAGATAGATGCCTGCCTTGAGGCCCTTGGCGTGGATGTCGTCGGCCAGGGGCTTCATGCCGCGCGGAAAGCGGCCCGGGTCCGCCTTCTGGCGTGCGTACTGGTCGAACTGCGGCTTCCAGTCCTGGTCGCGCCACCATCCGGAGTCGAGGTTGACGTACTCGTAGCCGTACGGCTTGAGCTTGGCCGCCATGGCGTTCGTCTGCTTGAGGACGTTCCGTTCGGTGAGGTAGCTGTAGTCGCCGTCGGGGTTGAGGCCGGGGTACTTCGAGGACTGCATGCTCCAGCTCGACCAGCCCATGTAGGGCTTGGCCGCGACCGCCGCGGTGCCGGCGGTGGGGGTCGGGGTGGCGGCACCGGCTGCTGGAAGGGTCGTCGCCACGGCCGCGGTGAGGGCCAGGACGAGCACGGCTCTTGCGGAGCGACGGGCGGGGGTGCCGGGAGCGTACGAGGGTGACCGCATAGGTCGGACCTCCAGTGGTGGGTTCGGCGATGCGCGGGTGCGGTGGTGCGGGAACTTCCTTGGAGACCAAGGACGTTGACTGCTCGTCAGTTCGTGCAGGAGGGGGCGGGTCTCATCCCTTGCCGAGGTTCGGGCCGCTGATGAAGGACTGGATCGCGGTGGCCGCCGCACCGCGCGCCCACTCGTCGAAGGGCAGTGGACGGGTCAGCACGTCACACCGCGCGGCCGTGCCGAAGGCGGACACGGCGAAGGCGTCACGGATCTGCTCGGCGAACAGGTCGTACGCCGCGAGGCCCTCGCCGGAGATGATCACGCGCTCGGGCCCGAGGAGGTTGGCCACGGTCGCGATGGCCCGGCCGATCGCGTCCCCGGCCCGCGCGTAGACCTGCCGGGCGCCTGGGTCGCCCCGGTGGGCCAGTTCCAGGGCCTGCGCCGCGTCGGCCACCGGGCGGCCCGTCGTTTCGCGTACCGCCGTGACGATCGCCGGGTCCGCGGCGATCGCCTCGACGCAGCCGCGGTTTCCGCAGTGGCACGGCGGTCCCGTCGGGTCCACGACCACGTGCCCGATCTCGCCGGCCACCCCATGGGCGCCCGAGACGACCTTCCCGTGCACGACGAGGCCGCAGCCGATGCCCGCTCCCACCGTCACCACCGCGAAGTCGGAGAGCCCCACGCCCGCGCCGAACCACTGCTCGGCGACGGTCAGGGCCCGGACGTCGTTGTCGACGGTGACCGGCAGTCCGGTCGTCATCTCGACGAGCTCGGCGAGGGGGAGGTCGCGCCACTCCAGGAAGGGCGAGAAGCGCACGTCTCCGGCGGCGCGGTCCACGTCACCGGAGACGGCGACGCCGAGGCCCTGAACCTGGACGCCGAAGCCGTCCGCCTCCGCGAGGAGCTCGTGCACGAGGGAGGCGATCGAGGCCAGCACGGCCTTCGGATCACGTGCCGCCAGCGGCAGGTGCCGGGCGGCCCTGATCCGGCAGCACAGGTCCGTCAGTACGGCGATGATCTCGTCGCCGGTCACCTTGACGCCGATGAACAGCGCCCGTCCGCCGTCCACCCGCACGGGGTTGGCGGGCCGCCCAAGCGAGGGGCGCGCTTCGTCGTCGACGTGCTCCACCAGGTACCCGGCCTCGATCAGCGGCCGGACCGCCTTGGTGACCGCGGCCGCCGACAGTCCGGCCCGGCCTGCCATGTCCGACCGGGTGAGCGGACCGTGGGACAGCACGGTGGTGAAGATCTGGGCAGCGGCCGGCGTGTGGGCCGGGAACGCCTCCGTACGGGGAGTCGATCGCATGGCCCGGAAACCTAGGGCCCTTCTTTTCCGCCGTCAATAAAAGAAGCAGATGTTTCTTGAGGAAGGACTGTTGAGCCCACGCCGCCTACAATTGCGCGATGCCGAACGGACGTTGACCGACGAACTAGAGGACCGCGCCGTCTCGGACATCGGTTCGGTACTTGCCCGGCGCCACTCCGTACGCGCGCTTGAAGGCCTTGGCGAAGGCGAACTCCGAGCTGTAGCCGCAGCGTTCGGCGACGGCGCGCAGCGGCGCGTCGGAGCCGCGCAGCAGACGGGCCGCGGTGGTCATCCGCCACCACGTCAGGTACGCCAGCGGCGGCTGTCCGACGACCGAGGCGAACCGCTTGGCGAAGAACGCCCTGGAGAGTCCGGCTTCCGAAGCCAACTCCGCGACGGTCCAAGGGTGTTCGGGGCGTCGGTGGATGCGGCGCAGTGCCCTGCTCATCGCCGGGTCGCCGAACGCCGACGCCCAGCCGGTGACGGCCCTGTCCGGCCGGTCGGCCTGCTCGTCGAACCAGGCGCGCAGGATGTACAGCAGCAGCATGTCGATGAGCGAGGGCAGGATCGCGTCGGTGCCGGCCCGGGGCTCTCGCAGTTCGTCGCCCAACAGGTCGACGGCGGCACGCAGCGAGACATGCTGCCCGACCCGGGCGGGGAAGTGGATGATCTCCGGCAGGTCGCCGAGCAGCGGATGCGGGCGTACCCGCTCGAAGGAGTAGGAGGCGCACAGCAACTCCGTGACGGCGCCCGAGCCGGGGATGCGCAACTCCCCCACGGGTGACTCCTCATCACGGGTGGGATGGAAGTCGACGGTGGGGCGGCCGGGCTCGTCGGCCAGCACATGGCCGGTCCCGTGCGGGGCGAACAGCACGTCGCCGACTCCGAGCGCCAGCGGTTCGCCGTCCGTCGGTACGAGCCAGCAGCCGCCCTGCAGAACGACGTGGCAGCCGGCCGCGTCGCCGGGTGTGAAGCGGAAGCCCCAGGGCGCGTGGCTCTTGCTGCGGGCCGCGTACGGCTCCCCGGTGCGCATGGCGGAGAGCACGTCGCTGAGCATGTCCATCCAGCAAGCGTAGCGCGGCAGTTGGAAGACCCTGAGACATGGAGTGAGGACTCTGGGCCATTCACCGTCGCCCCGGGGACTTCATACGGTCGGAGCCATGACCGATTCATCGACACGCGCTCCGGCGCGCCTGGGGCTACGGCTCGCGCTCCTGGGGTTCGCCCAGCTCATCATCGCCGTCGACTACAACATCGTGTACGTGGCACTGCCGGACATCGGTTCCGACCTCGGCTTCTCGGCACAGTCACTGCAGTGGGTGGTGAGTGCCTACGCGGTGGGGTTCGGCGGCCTGCTGCTGCTCGGCGGCCGCGCGGTCGACCGGCTCGGGGCACGTCGCATGTTCATGCTCGCCCTGGCCGTGTACGGCGTCTCGTCCCTGGCGGGCGGGCTCGCCGGCGACCCCGGGACGCTGGTGGCCGCGCGTGCCGTGCAGGGCGCGGGCGGTGCCCTGCTCTTCCCGGCGACCCTGACCCTCGTCTTCACCGGCTTCGCCGAGGGTCCCGAGCGCAATCGCGCCCTGTCCGTGTGGGGCGCGACGGGCGGCGGCGGTCTGGCCACCGGAGCCCTGTGCGGCGGGCTGTTCACCGACTGGTGGGGCTGGGCGTCCGTTCTGTTCGTCAACGTCCCGCTGACGCTGTTCGCCCTGGCGGTCGCCCGCTGGCTGCTGCCGCCGGACTCCGCGCCCAGGGGCGGGCTCAAGGCGTTCGACGTACCGGGTGCGGTGCTGGCCACGGCCGGTTCCTCGCTCGTCGTCCTCGGCCTGGTCAGTGGCCCGGAGTCCGGATGGACCTCGTCCCGCGCGCTGGGTTCCCTCGTCCTCGGCGGACTGCTTCTGGCCGCCCTGCTGCGGGTCGAGGCCCGTACCCGGGATCCGCTCATCCCGCCGCGGCTGGTACGTACCCGGAGCCTGGCCACCACCATGGGGGTCGCCTTCCTTTTCTCGGCCACCCTGTCCACCGGCTACTTCCTGTTCACGACCTACCTCCAGGGCACCCTCGGCTACAGCCCCATGGAGGCGGGCCTGGCGTTCCTGCCTCTCACCGTGTTCTCGATGACGGCCGGGCGGATCACGGGCGGACTGCTCAACCGGTTCGGCATCCGTGCCGTGACGACCGTGGCGCTGCTCGTCAACGGCCTGGGCGTGGCCGCCGTCGCCCTGGCGATGTCCGTGGACGGGTCGTTCTGGGCCATGACGCCCGGCATCGTGCTGTGGGGCTTCGGCGGCGGAGTGGGCTTCACCTGCATTTTCGCGGCGGCCGGGATGGGTGTCTCGCCGCTGGAGCAAGGAGTCGCCTCGGCCGCGGTCTCCACCTCCCAGCAGATCGGCGGAGCGGTGGGCCTGGCGGCTCTGGTCGCGGTCGCCAACCGCGGCATCGACCGCGAGGGCGGAGCCCAGTTGCACGAGATCGTGGACGGCCTGCGGCTGGCCGGCGTCCTGGCGGGTGCCGTCGCCGTTCTCGGCGGTTTCCTCGCCCTCGCTCTCAGGGGCCCGAAGCCGGGCGTGGGTCCGGTGGCGGAGGGGGTGAGCGCCGAGAGCGACGTCGCGGACAAGGCGGGCGTCACCGACCGGTAGCCCCGGTCCTCATGCTCGGCCCTCCTCCTCACTTCCCGCTCGCGACTTCCCGCTCGCGATTTGTGGTCGACACCCCGCGGTGTCGGCCACAAATCGCGGTTCGGCGTGGGGATTTGAGGACCTGGTGGAGATCGAAAGAGACCGGCGTGCCCCGGCCGCTCCCGGGTAGACGATCACTCGGCACACCGCACGGCGGGCAGGCGACGGCCCGCCCGGCTTCATTTCGGGGAGATATTCGAGCACATGGGCCACTCGCCGACCGGTCCCTCGCCGTCACCACCGGCCCGCTTCGACGACACCTTCTGCGATCTTCTCCCCCGGCTCTACCGAAGAGCGGTCATGCTGGCCGGGACGAGAGCCTGGGCGGAGGACGCCGTGCACGAGGCGTATCTGAAACTGGCCGCGCGGCCCCAGCGTTTCCTCGACCACCCGGAGCCGTACGCCTACGCCTTCGCGGCGCTCCTGAGCGTCGTACGCGACACCCGGCGCCGCGAGCGCCGTCAGGTCCTGGTGGACGACGTGGAGGCCCCGGGAGCCGTGGACGCGTCGGGCAGGCTGGGATCGATCGGCCCGGTGGTGGCCGCGGCCTGGGACGGAGGGGTGGAACGCCGCGACGCCGAGATGGAGGCGGTACGACTGCTGGGGCGGCTCTCCTCCCGGCAGGCCGGAGTGGTCATACTCGTCGACCTGGACGGCTACACCATCGATCAGGCAGCCCGCATCATGAAGGTGCACCGCGGAACGGCGGCACGGCATCGCACGCGTGCCCTGGAGAAGTTGCGCTCACTGCTGGACGGGAACGCGGGAGACACCACCGAAGAGAACACGGGCATCTCAGGAAGGGAGCCGGGGCATGAGGCCTGACGCAGAGTCCGACGACCGCGTCGCCGCGCTGCTGCGCGACCGGCTCAGGGCCGCGGACGAGGAGATCGAGACCCCGGCCGGGCTGTGGGAGAACATTCGGTCCACCACCGCCCGACCCCGTCCGGCCGTCGTCGGCCCGCGCCTGCGGCTCGGCCTGGCGGTCGCGGCCGCCGCCGTCCTGGTGAGCGCCGTCGTGCTGGGCGCCTGGTGGCTCGTACGACCGGCCGCGGACAACCCGTCCGGCCCGCCCGCGCGGTTCGGGACCACGGTGACGGTGTTCAACGCCGAGCGGCCGTGCCGCCCCCTGCGGACACTGGAATGCGCGCTGCGGCTGACGAAGGATCCGTACGCGGCGTACACGGCCCCGGGCAACTCGGCCGGCCGCGTCTGGCACGGTGACCGTCTGGCGGCGGCGTGCGTCGTCACCCGCGGCACCCTGGTGACGGACGAGAGCGGCATCACGTCGACGCGCTGGTACCTGGTCAGGACCCGTGCGGAGGTGGAGGGCTGGCTGCCCGGTGTCCGCACCCGCAACACGGCCGACGTGCGCACGTGTTCGGCGAGCGAGGTTCGCAACTCCCCCTGACAGCGGCCCTCTTGACATGTGATGAGCGTCACAGGCCGCTTGTGTCATACGGATCGGGCTTCTCCTTCGTGTGCCGTGCGTAAGGCAAGCACGACAACACGGGGAGATTTCATGCGACTTCGTACCGCTCTCGCTGCGGCCCTCGCCGCGACAGCTCTGACGGCCGGACTGGCCGGTCCGGCCACCGCCGCCTCGACCGGTGCCACGTCCGTCAACGACGCGTCGGACGGCGCGTCGGCCCTGGCGAGCTTCACCGTCTGGGCGACCGACGTCAACGTCCGCGACAACCCGGCCGACCCGGCCGTGTGCGACGGGTTCCCGTCGCCGGGCAACTGCCCGTCGGTGGCCGGGCAGTTGCAGCCCGGCCAGTCCTTCGAGGCCGTCTGCCAGAAGCAGGGGGAGAACGTCAGCGGCAACCCCTGGTGGGTCTACATCACCCGGGGGGACTCCCGCGGCTACATCGCGAGCTACTACGTGGACCACCCGGACAACCAGCTGCCCGGCGTCCCGGTGTGCGGCGCCTGATCCCGTCGGAAGTCGAAAGGAGCCTGTCATCATGAGGCCGCACGTCGCGGGCAGGGTCGCGCTGACGACCCTGGTCGCCGCCGTCGCACTCACCGCGCCGACCCCGGCACTGGCGGACTCGGGGACCCGGGCCGCCGACGGAACCCGCGTGACGGACGCCGGGACGCGGGTCGCGCAGGACGAGCCGGGACGCTACCTGGTGGACGGGGCCCGGATCCACACCCGGGCCGACCCGTCGTCCACGACCGTCGGGTACGGGTACACCTCGCACGACGTGACCGTGCACTGCCGGGTCGTGGTGAACGAGGAGGAGTGGTTCCGCCACACCGACACCACGACCGGCGTCACCGGTTTCTCGCGCTACGACGTGCTGGTTCCCTGGGTGGCCGTGCCCGACTGCTGAGGGCGGCGGGAAGAGGGCCAGGCGTCTCCGAGCGCCTGGCCCTCTCGTACGTTCCTGAGTCGGCCGGGCACATCAGGGGTACCCGGGGCCTGCGGGACCGGTCGCAGATCCTTGCGGCCGGACCCGCGGGGCCAGGGAAGGAGCCGGACGTGGCTGACAAGGGCGCGCTGCGGACCTACCGCGGCAGGCGTGACTTCGACAGGACCGAGGAGCCCCACGGCCGGGACGGGTCCTCGGGTGACGGGCCGCGCTTCGTGGTGCAGATCCACGACGCGAGCACCACGCACTTCGATTTCCGGCTCCAGGTCGACGACGTACTCAAGTCCTGGTCGGTCCCGAAAGGACCGTCCGCCGATCCGCGGGACAAGCGGCTCGCCGTGCCGACGGAGGACCATCCGCTCGAGTACGAGGAGTTCGAGGGGGTGATCCCGGAGGGCGAGTACGGCGGCGGGACGGTCATCGTCTGGGACCACGGCACCTACCGACCCCTCAGCCATGACCGTCGCGGGCGGCCCGTGCCGTTCGGAGAGTCGCTGGAGCACGGGCACGCCAGGTTCTGGCTGGACGGCGCCAAGCTGCGCGGCGGATACGCCCTGACCCGCTTCCGTGGCGGTGAGGGCACAGGCGACGGGGAGGACGAGGCCTGGCTGCTGGTGAAGATCGACGACGAGCGGGCCCGGCCCGGTGACCGAGGAGCGCCCGATCCGCGCCGGGCCCGCTCGGTACGCAGCGGCCGCACTCTGCGGCAGGTCGCCGGACAGAGGTGAGCGGCCATGACCGATCTCCTGGGCTCACTGCCCACCGACCCGAGGCGGCTGCTCCGTGACGCGCGTCCCGGCGTGGAACTGGCCGCACAGCCCATGCTCGCCACGCTGAGCGGCCGGCGGGACTTCCCCGGGAAGTAGATCTTCGAGCGGAAGTTATGGACAGGGTTTGCTCCTGTCCGTTGTCCATGTGCGGCGGCGGCCCAACAGGCAGAAGTTCATGGTCTGCACCGAGATCCTGTTTCCGAAGTGTCACCTGGTGACCACCGCGTGACCGCTGTCCGCCCGGCGATTTACCGGAGTCCAGGCAATGCTTGGAGAGCGTCACCGCGAGCGATCAGCCGCCGACGCGCCGCGCGAAACACCGAACCGCACCGGAAGGAATCTCACGCCATGACCGCGACCGCGCCCAAGGCTCCGACTGCACCAGGGGTGCGGTCCTGGTGGGGAATCCCGTACGCCACCGCCGAGCGTTACCGCCGCCCCGTGGTCGCCGGTTTCGACCCGGACCGCCCCTATGACCGCAAGGGCGTCGCCCCCGTCCAGCCCGACAGCGGCGACTGGCTCGAAGCGGACAGCGGGACGGGCGAGGACTGCCTGAACCTGAACGTGTGGGCTCCCGAGCAGCCGGCCGGGAGGGCGCTTCCGGTGGCCGTGTACGTCCATGGCGGCGGATTCGAGTTCGGCGCGAACACGCAGACCACCTCGAACGCCGCCGGTCTCGCCGCGACGGGACGCGTGGTGAGCGTGTCGGTCAACTACCGGCTCGGCGCACTGGGTGCGCTCTCGCTGTCGCAGTACGGCGGGCGGCTCGCCGAGGCCAGCAACCTCGGCTTGCAGGACGTCATTGCCGCGCTCACCTGGGTCAAGCAGAACATCGCCCACTTCGGTGGCGACCCCGATGACGTCACCGTCTTCGGCCACAGCGCCGGCGCCTACTCCACCCTCGGGCTGCTCGGGGCCTCCTCCGCGGACGGCCTGTACCGGCGACTGGCCGGGTTCTCCGGCGCGCCCTCGCGTCTCGTCCCGGCCTGGTGGGCCGAGGAGCTCGCGGAGCGGTTCGTCACCGAACTCGGTGTCTCGGGCAACCCCGACAAGCTGATCGATCTCGACGCGGCCTCCCTGGTGGCCGCCCTGCACAAGGTCTGCCCGACGGATCTCGGAGTCCGCGGCGGGATGGACAACCGGAGCGTCGGCGTCGTCCTGGACGCCGAACAGCCCGGCGGGGTGCTGCACGCCCACCCGCTGGAGGTCCTGGCCTCGGGCTCGCACCGGGACATCGACGTCCTTCTGAGCACGGTCAGTGACGAGATGGGCTGGTGGGTGGCGAACGACCTCGCCCGGTTCGACCCGCACGCCGTCGATCGCGTCACCGACGAAGTCGCGGGGTGGCGCATTCCCCGCTCCCGGGCCAAGAGGATCGTCGATACCTACGACCAGGGCGGCCGCACCCCTGCCGAGGTCCGCGCCGCGCTCCTGACGGACTACATTTTCACGCTCCCCGCCGCTCGCGGTGCTCTGGCCCACGCCGCCGCGGGCGGCAACGCCCATCTCCTCGCGATCGGGCCCGCCGAGGGTGCGCCCGCCGTGCACGGCACCGAGATGTACGCCCTGGTCGGCCAGGAACAGCCGGGCCGCAGCCCCGAACAGGCCGGCCGTGACACACGTATCCGCGACATCGTGCTCGACTTCGTCACCGGCGGGCAGACCCGCCTGTGGCCCGCCGTCACGGACCGGCCCACCTCGGGAAGTGTCGGCACCCCTCCCCACGAGCCCAGCGCCCACTACCAGGCGGTCCTCGACCTGTTCGAGAACATCGCCCGCCCCTGACGGTCACCGGCCGATCCGGAACAGCGCAGCAGGGGGCGAACAGAGTAGGTGTTGGCATGCTGCGTCATCCGCGATTCCTCGGGCCGCGCGACGACGAGAAGGCGCGAGAGATCATCCGTGAGCGGCCTGCCGCCGCGCGAGCGGACTCTGCCGCGATCAGCCGCGAACATCCCCAGAAAACCGAGAACCGAGAACGTCCCTGAGGGGACTCACCTGCGGACACGGATCGTGCGCAATTCCGGGTCGGACGCGTCCGGCAGGTTCATGCCGCCGTCCAGACCGGTCCGCAGGTAGCGCAGGACGGGCTCGGTGAGCCGTTCGCCGGGCAGCACCGCCGGGATACCCGGTGGGTACGGAGTGATCATCTCGGTCGAGACACGGCCGGCCGCCCGGTCCAGCGGTAGAGGCTCGGACGGGCCGAAGTAGGCGTCGCGGGGCCGGCAGGCCTGCTCCAGCCGCATGTCCTCCCCGCTCGGAACCTCGATGTCCGGCAGCCCCGCCGAGAGTTCCCCGGCGTGCTCCGCGAGGTCGCGCAGGGCGGCGAGCAGCGGGTCCGTGGTGGCCGGCGAGTCGGCGTGGGTGAGCTGGGCGCTGATGCGCCGGTGGTCGGCCAGGTGCACGTCGAGCCGGTGCTCCCGGCGCAGCCAGTCGGCGGCACGGTAGCCGCTCGTGCCGAGACCCCTGACGTCGATGACCACGGGCAGCGGGTCGAAGTCGACGGACAGGCCGGGCCCCACGAGGTCGTGGTGCCCGAGGACGTGCAGGCCGGGGATCTCGTCGATGGCGGAGCGGACCTGTTCGGCGAGGCGCAGTACGTCGTCCAGCAGGCTCTTGCCGTTCAGGGCCATCTGCCGGCGCCAGGCATCGAGTCCCGCGTAGATGAGGACCGACGGGCTGGTGGTGTCGAACAGGTCGGCGCGCGAGCGCAGGGTCGTCACCTCGATCAGGGAGCCCTGCAGGTGGAAGACGGAGCCCTGCTCCAGTCCGCTGCCCATCTTGTGGATGCTGGTCACGCAGACGTCCGCACCCGCGTCCATCGCCCAGGACGGGAGGTCCGGGTGGAACGGCAGATGGGCGCCCCAGGCCTCGTCGACGACGAGGGGGATCCCGTGCCCGTGGCAGAGTTCCGCGATCTCGTCGAGGGCGGCGCAACTCCCGTACGGGGTGGGGCTGGTGACCAGGGCTCCCCTGGCGTCGGGGTGGCGGGTGAGCGCCTCCTCGAAGGCCGCCGGTCCTGGTGGGTGGGCGATGCGCTGTTCCGGGTCCCATTGGGGGTCGACCCAGACGGGCTCGGTCCCGGAGAGGATCAGGCCGGAGATCACCGACTTGTGGGCGTCACGTCCCACCACGAGCTTCTCGTTCGGGCCTGCCACGGCGAGCATCGCCGCCTTGACGGACAGGGAACTGCCGCAGGTGGAGAAGAACGTGTGCTCGGCGTGCACGGCGTCCGCCATCAGCCGCTCGGCACGCACCAGTACGTCTGAGCCGGTACGGCGGTCGTCCAGCCCTCCGGACGCGAGCAGGTCGGAGTGGTAGACGGCGTCCCCGAGCGTTTTCCTGGCCTCGGGGTCAGCGCCGCGTGCCTGCTTGTGGCCGGGCGGCGTGAAGGCGAGTTCGCCCCGCTCGTGGTAGCGCCGCAGGGCGTCGAGTACGGGCGCTTGCGTGTGGTCCACGGGGAATGCCCTCCCTTCGGCGGCGGGATTGTGCCTGAGGTCGATGGCCGTGACGTCTAGCCGGACTGGTCGCCTTCGACGACGTCCTTGTTCGCCTGGCGACTCGGGGTGATCGGATCGCCCGCCCCGCCGCCTCGCCCCCGCGTGGTGTCCGTGTCGTCCTCGTGGCCCTGCTCCTTGACTTCCTCCAGGACCTCTTCGGTCGCGGTGCGGGTCGGCTTCTTGCGCCTGAGCGGGCGCCGCAGAATCTTGCGCATGCGGCGGCGAGTACCCCGGTCCGTCCGTATGCAGTCAGACCCGCTCGGCGCCGCGGCCGTCCGGCGGCCGGGTGGGTGGGCGCCGTGGGGAGGTAGGGCGGATTACTGAGGACCAGGTCGCCCGCAGGGCGTTGAGTCGTGCGGTGACGGCCGGCCGGCCCGCGGGACACACGTCGTCGGAGCACCAAGTGCTCCTTGCCTTCAGCGCGTCGAGTTCCCTGCGGCTCCTCATCCGCACCTCGTCCGATCCCGTCCGTCACGGGCGGCGAAGGACACAGAGGTCACCGAGGGCGCGGCAGAACGCCCCCGGCGTCCGTACACGGGCTGGGCCCGGCACGGCCGTTCGGGGGCGTCCCGCACGAGTGGGCCGGTCTACCGGCCGGACTTCTTCATCCGCTCGGCGGCCTTCGCGGAGAGTTCCTGGGCCTTGCCCGTCATCTGTTCGCCCCGGCCTTCGGCCTCCATGGACGTGTCGTCCATGGCCCTGCCGGTGGTCTCCTTCATCTTGCCCTTCATCTGCTTGGCCTTGCCCTTTGCCTTACCCATGGTTTTCCGTCCTTCGTGGGGGTTGGACTGGCATATCCACCCTGCGCCCCCGCCACCGACCTCGCAATCCGTACACGTTTCGACACAGTGCGTCACTGCCGTTTTTCTTGGTACGCCTCCGCACTGGCACACGCCCGACCGAGTGACGAGGATGGAAGCAGACACGCACCGACGGGACAACAGGCAGAGCCCCGCCGCCCCCCGCGCCCTGGAGGGGACGATGACCTCAGAGACCCACTCGGGAACCTACGAACCAGGCGGCCCGCCGCAGCCGACGGTGCCGGAAGAAGACGTGTCCAAGGTCGTCGAGTTGCAGGAGGAGATCAACCAGCTGAAGGAAGCCGTGACCTCGCATGCCGTGGTGGACCAGGCGATCGGCATGATGGTCGCGATGGGGCGGGTGACACCCGACCAGGGCTGGACCGTACTGCGGGACGTCTCCCAGCACACGAACATCAAACTGCGGAATATCGCCGAGCTGATCATTATCTGGGGCCAGAAAGGCGATCTCCCACCCGATATCCGGGCCACTTTGGAAGATGCTCTTGACCGGTACGGGCCCACATTCCTTCCGGATGATTCTCTGCCACCCTGAGGGGCGGAAGGTGTTTTGTTCGGCCCGCACAGGTTAGTTCGGACAGTGGCGGCGCACTGGCAAACCGCTCCCGGGAGGGTTCGGCAGTGAGCTCGCCGCCCGCCGCCCGGCCGGGGAAGACCCGCGACGGGCGGCTGGGTCTGTCGGCGCGGCCCCCAGCCCGGTGCGGCCGCCGCGGGTCGGCTGTCAGGCGGCCTTGTCTTCGAGCGTCTGCTCCCGCAGCTTGGCGCAGCAGCCGCTGAGCAGCCGGGACACGTGCATCTGCGAGATGCCGAGTTCCTGCGCGATACAACTCTGGGTCATACCGCGGAAGAAGCGCAGGTAGAGGATGGTCCTCTCACGCTCCGGCAGCGCCCCCAGACAGGGCTTCACGGCCTCGCGGTCGACGATCAGATCGAAGCCGGGGTCCTGTTCGCCCAGGGAGTCCCCGAGCGCGTAGCCGTCGTCACTGCCGGGCAGTTCGGCGTCCAGGGACAGGGCGCTGAAACTGTCGAGCGCCTCGAATCCGGCTCGTACATCGTCCTCGCTCATCTGCGCGTACGCGGCGATCTCGGCGATGGTGGGCCGACGTCCCGGGGTCGTCTGCGACAGGTCCTTCACCGCGGAGCGCACCCGGTTGCGCAGGTCCTGGACTCGGCGCGGCACGTGCAGGACCCACATGTGGTCGCGGAAGTGGCGTTTGATCTCACCGGTGATGGTCGGGATGGCGTAGCTCTCGAAGGCGTGGCCACGGTCGGCGTCGAAGCGGTCGACCGCTTTGACCAGACCGAGGGCCGCGACCTGGCAGAGGTCCTCGACGGACTCGCCCCGCCCTCGGTACCGCATGGCGATGCGGTTCGCCATGGGCAGCCAGGCCTGGACCAGTTCGTCACGCAGTGCTCGGCGTTCGGGCCCCTCGGGCAGGGCGGCGAGCCGTTCGAAGTCCGCGGCCGTGTCGGGGGCGTCGTCGTGCGGATGTTGCTTCGTTCTGACGGCGATTCGCATGGTGCGTCGCATCTCCCTCAGAGGGTCCTGAAGGGACAGTCACCGTGGGAGGGCGCGCATACGGATCGCTCGGAACACACCCGTCGACCTGGCGAACCAGCTCCCACGGACGTGCCTCCTGTCCGAAGCACTGATAGAGAAATTTCCCGCCTTCGGGCGTTTAAAACGGTTCGCCGCATTCCGTGACGCCTCGCGATCGACCGGTAATGACGTGTGACGGCACTTCGGGCAGGACGTTGACTCCATTCCCAGGAGATCGCCGAGCACGAACGCCGAGAACGCTGAGAACGCCGAAAATGAATTCGTCACGCAGAGCTCCGCGCGGATTCGCCGTGTAAGGCCAGGATTCGGGGAACTCGGCCTCTCAGGAGGTGGAGGTCATGGTCCCCATCCTGTTGGTTCTGCTACTGGCCCTGATTCTCTTCGGGGCGGGATTCGCGGTGGAGGTCCTCTGGTGGATCGCCCTCGCCGTGCTCGTCGTCTGGTTGCTCGGCTTCCTGATGCGCGGCCCGACGGCCATGGGAGGCAGGTCACGTTGGTACAGGTGGTGAGTTGACCCCCTGCCGGACCGGCCCCTGGACACGCCGTTTCCGGGGGCCGTAGCCCTGAACAGGCACAGCAGCCCGGGACCCCGGTGTCGTACCTGCCTGACACGATGCGCGGGTGACTTCATCTCGCAGCGGGTCAGCAGACCACGGCAGCCGACCGGACGACCACCGCGAGCCTTTTCGCGCCCGGTTGAGCCACCTGCTGGAGCACGTCGAACCCTGGGACGAGCTGGAGCAGAGCCATCTGAGGACCGCCGCCGAGTGGATCGCCAGTGGTGCGCCGCTGTGCCGGACCCGCAAGCCCGACGTCCCCCCGATGCACCTCGTCGCCTACTTCGTCGTCCTCGACGAGAGACACGGGCGCCTGCTGCTGGTCGCGCATCGCAAGGCCGGTCTGTGGCTGCCCACCGGTGGCCACGTGGAACCGGGCGAAGACCCGTGGGCCACCGTCGTCCGCGAGTGCGACGAGGAACTGCGCATCCCCGCGGTCGCGGCCGCCGTGGCAGGAGAGCGGCCCTTCTTCCTCACCGTCACGCGGACCCGAGGGGAGGGCGAGCACACCGACGTCTCCCTCTGGTACGTCCTCAGCTCCGACACCGCCGACGTCACCTCCTACGACGAGGAGGAGTTCACCGAGATCCGGTGGCTGACCCCGGAGGAGATCCTCGCCGAGCCACCGACCTCACTGGACCCGCACATGCACCGCTTCACCCGTAAGTTGACGCGGGGAGCGTGGCGCGAGTGAAGGTGCCTCGGGCCAGGTCACGGACCTAGATAGCACACGTATTCGAATATGCGAGTACCCTGGCCCCATGTCCACGCACCTCCAGGGGTCGCTCTTCGACCAGAGCGACGAGACCCGTCTCGGCACACTCGACGGGCTGCACCGGACCGTGCTCGGTGACGGGGCGTGGATCGATCTGCTGCCGGGGTGGCTGACCGGGGCCGACGCGCTGTTCGCGCGGCTCGCCGCCGACGTTCCCTGGCGGGCCGAACGACGCCAGATGTACGAGCACACGGTGGACGTACCGCGCCTGCTCGCGTTCTACCGGGCTAACGACGCGCTGCCGCACCCCGTACTGGACGAGGCGCGGGATGCCCTGTCCGCGCACTACGCCGACGAGTTGGGGGAACCGTTCACCACGGCCGGGCTCTGCCACTACCGGGACGGGCGGGACAGTGTGGCCTGGCACGGGGACCGGACCGGCCGGGGCGCGCGGGAGGACACGATGGTCGCCATCCTCTCCGTAGGCGCTCCGCGCGACCTGCTCCTGCGGCCCCGGAACGGCGGCGCCGCCGTTCGCAGACCGCTCGGGCACGGCGACCTGATCGTGATGGGCGGCTCCTGCCAGCGCACCTGGGAACACGCGATCCCCAAGACCGCGCGGGCGGCCGGCCCCCGGATCAGCGTCCAGTTCCGGCCGCACGGCGTGCAGTGACCGCAGGGGTACCGCCGGCCACGGCCCCCTGCGGTCGGGCCACGCACTACGACTGCTGCTGAGCCGGGGTCCGGCCGCGGCGCCACCGCGGACGGCTCCGGCGCGGTTCCTGGTTCGGCAGCCAGCCGAAGGCGAGGCAGCTGCCGACGACGCCGAGGAAGAGCCCGACCAGGAAACCTCCCAGGTTCGAGGTGAGCCAGGTGCCCAGCGAGAGCAGGACGCCGCAGATCGAGTAGAAGAGGCGTTGGGCGGGGTTGAAGAGGATCAGCAGACCGCAGATCAGCATCAGTGCGGGCAGGAGATAGCCGGCCAGGCCCTGCATGCCGATGTGCATGACGACCTTCAGCGACGCCTTCTCCGTGAGGAGGATCTCCGCCCCGCCCAGGGCGAGCAGCAGCCCGCCCCAGAACGGACGGCCGGCCCGCCACCGCCGGAAGGCGGCCATCAGCAGCCCTGGTCGCTGAAGCGGAGCTTCAGGCCGGGGAGTTTGAACACCGCCGCCGTGGTGGCGTAGTTGATCTGCCGGAGGTTGGCGATGTGAACGGTGTCGGCCTGCTGGCTGAAGACGCCCTTCGGGCCCTGGACACCGGCCTTGTCGAGCGTGCTGGCGTCGTTCCCGATCTCGATGTTGTCGAAGGACGCGTCGCCGGAGAGCTCGGTGGAATCGGTGGTCAGGTTCGTCGCGGACACCTTCTGGGCGCCCTGGCCCGCGGTGATGAGCAGGTTGGTGCCGCCGAGGTCGACGCTCTGGCAGAGCTTGGTGAGGGTCGCCTTCTTGATCGCGGAGACCACCACCAGGACCTGGCCTCCCGTGTCGCCCTCGTTGGGGCTGCCCGCGGCCATCTGGTCGAGGCCGCCGAACTGCTCGAAGCCCTCACCGTCGAGGTTCGTCGCGGTGACCGTGAAGGGCATTCCGGAGATCGCGAACTGCACACCCAGGGCCCCCTGAGCGGTGAGGATCATGAGTCCCGCCGCGATCACGGTGGCAGGCACCGCCATCACCGCGGCGCGGCGCAGGCGGACCCGCCCACGTCTGTCGGCGGGGACTTCGGAGCTCTCTGCGGTGGAACCGCTTTCCGATCCGCTGGACGGATCGGGGGTGGAACCGGCGGACGAGGTGGCGTCCGAGGACGAGGCCATTTCTGCTCCCAAAGGCATGATCAGCGCGAGGTAGGGCTTCAGTGGCACGTTGTCCTGGCGCGGACAGCGGCTGCGGCGCACGCCTCCTCGTACCTCCCGGCGAGCACAAGGGCTTTCTGGTTACGCCGCAGTAGCCGCCGTGGAAGTTACCCCCGGTAATCAGCGAGGGTCAAGAGCCTTGTGGAAATACGAAGTTGGAAATGTGACGGACCCGTGGAGGGCTGTCCCGGACGGAGCCGACCGGCCGTCCCGGTGACCCGTTCATCGTCAACTTCCTTACTACGTCTTGACGTTGAACAACCCTCAGGTTTACAACTCTCCCAGGTTACGCAGGGATCCGTGGCGCCGGATCCGCCCTGCGGCGCACGTCGACACCCGGGCTCCATCCCGTCACACGGCCGGCAGACCAGCTGCACGGTCGGCAGACCACACGTGCGATCCGCATCCACCCCTCATGGCACCGGCACGGCCGCTTCCCCTCCTGGGCCGCGCCCGGCTGCCCCACCCGGCCCCGCGCCGGAGGCCGTCCCTCGACGCCTCCGGCCGGTCGGCCGACAGCCACCACCGGTCCGCCTCGTACGGAGAAGGCGCGGCGGACCGGTGGCGGCCCCCTCGCACGCCCCCACTCCAGAATGAGGCACCCGCATGCGTACTCGGACTTCCCTTGCCCTGGCCGCCGCCGTCACCGCCCTCGCCCTCTCGGCGGCGGGCCCGGCCTCGGCCGCCGACGGCACGGTCCTGACCACCGGCGGCGCCGGCGGAACGGCCGTCGCGACCGGCGACGTCCTCAGCGCCTCGCTGGCCACCGGCACCAACGCCACGCTCTACTCCAGCAGCACCGGAACGAGCGGCGTCTCCTGCGCGTCGTCGACCTTCGTGGCAAGTGTCGTCGACAACCCGGCCGCGCCCGGCACCGCCACCGAGTCCGTCACCAGCCACACCTTCGACAGCACCAGTTGCTCCAGCAACGTCGTCGGTGTACTCGGGGTCACTCGCATCACGGTCGACAACCTGCCCTACACCACCGCCGTGACCTCCGAGGGCGGCGTCACCATCACCCCGGCCGACGGCTCGACCATCCAGACAACCGTCGTACTGCGTACGCTCCTGGGCAGCATCACCTGCGTCTACCGGGCGCCCAGCCTGTCCGGCACGGCCGACAACACCGACAACAGCATCTCGTTCGCCAAGCAGCAGTTCACGAAGTTCTCCGGTTCGTCGCTGTGCTTCGCCAACGGCTACTTCACCGCCAAGTACGCCCCGGTCCAGAACACGAGCCAGGAAGGCAGCCCCACCGTCTTCGTCAACTGACGCCGGCCCACGCCGGCCGAACAAGGAGCGCGCGGGGCGGGAGACCACTCCCGCCCCGCGCGCTCGCCCCGGCTCAGTCCAGGCCTCAGTCCAGGTCGCTCTTCTTGAGGTAGCCCGAGTCGACGAGGACCGACTTGTAGTTGCCCTTGTCGACGCTCACCGGCTCCAGAAGGTACGCGGGAACGACCTTCTTCCCGTTGTTGTACGTTCTGGTGTCGTTGATCACCGGCTTCTTGTCGTGGACCACCGAGTTGACCATGTAGGCGGTGACCAGCGCCAGCTCACGGGTGTCCTTGTACACGGTCTGGGACTGCTCGTTGTCGATGATCGACTTGATCGAGGGCACTTCGGCGTCCTGGCCGGTGATGACGGGCAGAGGCTTGCCCGGCTCGCCGTAGCCGTGGTCCTTCAGCGCGTTGATGATGCCGATCGACATTCCGTCGTACGGCGAGAGCACCGCGTCGATGTTCTCGTTCGCGTAGTGCTCGTCGAGCAGCTTGTTCATGCGCTTCTCCGCCGTGGGCCCGTCCCAGCGCGGGGTGGTCATCACGTCCATTTCGGTCTCCCCGGATCTCACGATCAGGTCGCCGTTCTGGATGTACGGCTCCAGGACTTCCATCGAGGCGTCGTAGAAGAACTTCGTGTTGTTGTCGTCGGGGGAGCCCGCGAACAGTTCGACGGTGAACGGGCCCTTGCCGGTGCCGTTGACGAGTCCCAGGTCCTCGACGAGGAAGTCGGCCTGCTGCCGGCCGACCTTCACGTTGTCGAAGGTGGCGTAGTAGTCGACGTCGGAGCTGCCCAGTATCAGCCGGTCGTACGAGATCACGGGAATGTCGGCGTCCTCCGCCTTGCCCAGGACATCGTTGAACGCACGCCCGTCGACGGATGCGATGACCAGGGCGTCGACACCTTGGGAGATCATCGCCTCCACCTGCGCGACCTGGGCCTTGGGGTCGTTGTCGGCGTACTTCAGGGTGGTGGTGTAACCGAATCCCTTGAGTTCGTCGACCATGTTCTGACCATCGTTGATCCACCGCTGCGACACCTTGGTGGGCATGGCGATGCCAATGGACGCGGCCTCTCCGCCACTGCCCGCGTCGGAACTCTCACCGCATGCGGTGAGAGAGGCTGACAGGACCGCGGAAATGGCCGCAGCTACGGTGGTGCGGGCGCGCATGCTCATCGTTCCTCACTGGGTGGCAGGCAGTCGACGGGACTGGGCTTCCGCCTGAGCGCCGAGCGGCTGAAGGCCGTCGTCCGCTCCCGGCCGGACCGGCAGGTCGTGACGCGTCCGCAGCGCACGGTTCCAGGGCGGGGTCCCGTTGGTGCGTTCTATGGGTGTCAGCGCCGAGATCGTGCCGAGGCCGCGTGACAGGGATTCGGGGCGCCGTACCGGAAGAAGCCGCACAGCTCGTACGTACCGGTGGCGGACGCCAAAGTTGGCCGGGGCCCGGTGCGGGAAGCCTTCCGGGATCGGCTGGGCTCACCGGGTCTCGGTGAGGGGGTGGAGCGTCAGACCGGACGGTATGTCTCTCGCGATGGGGCACCGTTGAACCCGCACACGAGCAGGCCGGGGTGTCCGGCCCCCACGGGCGCGGCATCGAACGTGGGGTGCCGGGCAGCGTATACCGGTGCGTGGCCCCTGTGGCCCTCTTTCGTCACATTAGTTGCGACGACGCACGATCCGTGATCTCGATACCGCGCGGGGCGTGGTTCATTTCTGGACAATTTCCCTTCAATTACCCGCGTAGTCCGGCTAGTTGCTCGATCGCGCGGACAACGTGATCCGCATGTGCGCGGACGTCCGGCATCAGTCCACCCCAGGACTCCCTCTCGCCCCCGAGATAGGCGGCCCGCGCACGGGCCAGTACGGGCCGATGCCGGGCCGGAAGACGGTCCAGCACCCACGCGGCCGCCCCGTCCTTCGAGGTCACGGTCCCGGTCGCGAGGGTCGTCCAGATGCGGGCGAGGGTCAGCAGGACGTTGCGGGTGTCCGATTCGAGGTCGGCGAGCAGCTCCGGCACACCGGCGACGATCGCGCGCCGGAGGTCCTCGTGCGGCACGGGGTCGAGGACCTCCGCGGGAGGCGGGCCGACCAGTGGGGCGTCTCCGAGGAGCACCATCGTGATCAACGGCGCGAGATCGGGCGTGGGCGACGGTGCGGGCACCATGTCGCGTTCGAACTCGTCGCGCAGCCACTCGCCGTAGAGGAGTTCGCAGCGCGGCGGGTACCGCCAGGGCCTGACCTCGTCCTGGGCGACGACGGTCAGTTCGACGGGGCGGGCCGGTGGCCCGGTCCTGGCGCCGTCGCCGGAGACCCGGAGCAGCCCTTGGACGAGGGCCCGCCGCTCGTGCTCCGTCGTGCGTCGCCGCGCGACGACGAACAGGTCGAGGTCACTGCTCGGCCGCAGACCGCCGAGGACGGCGGAGCCGTGCAGGTAGACGCCGACAACCTCCGTGCCGAGTACCTCGCGCACCAGGTGAAGGACATGCTGGGTCTGGGTCTGGGACTGGGACTGGCGGTCACTCACGGGCCGGACAGTAACAACCCGTCCCGCCCGTGAGCAGGGCGCCACCGTCTCAGATCCCCGAGTCGCAGCACCCGTCGCGCCGCATCAGCCGCCCCACGTCCAGCCACTCCTCCTCGTCGCCCGCCGCGCGTCGCGCGGTGGGCTCGTACGCGGCCACGAGGTCGTCGGTCGTGTACGGCACCCCGCCGCGGAGCACGGACACCGTCCGTACAAGGGTGTCGAAGTCCGTGAACGGGTCGCCGTCGACCACCGTCAGGTCGGCGAGCCTGCCCGGCTCGACCGTGCCGAGGTGGTCGTCCACGCCGAAGAGGCGGGCGGGCAGGACGGTCGCGGTGCGCAGGGCGGCCGCCGGGGACAGGCCGCCCCGGTGCAGCGCGCGCAGGCCGAGGTGGAGGGAGAGTCCGACGGGGACGAGCGGCTGGTCGGTGCCGAGGGCGACGAGGCCGCCCGCGGCCAGGATCCGCCGGTAGATGTCGGTCTCCGTGCGCAGGGTGGCGAGTTGGGCCGCGGTCGGGGGCACGCCCGCCGACTGCCGGACCGCCGCGGCGTCCCACGGTGGCATCACGGCGGTGACCCGGGGGTCGTCGGCGAGCCCGGGGTCCGCGCCGAGCAGCGGCGCTGACGTGAACGGCGTGGCGATGAGACCGAAGTTCACGCCTCGCGCGGTGTAGATCTCCAGCACGTCCTGGTAGGCACGCCCGGACGCGGTCACCGCGTGCCCGAACTCGCCGCGCTGGGTGGCCTGCAGATGGGTCGTCAGGTCTTGTCCCAGTTGCACGCCGGGCGAGAGCAGATGGCCGCCGGACCGCACGCCGAGCCGCTCGTGGGCGAACCGCGCGGCCTCCTCCATCACCCAACTCGGCGCCCGCACATAGGTTTTGACGAAGTCCCAGTCGAGCGCCGCGCCCCGCTCCAGCGAGCGCCGCAGCCCGTCCCTGGTCCGGTGGGCGCGTCCCATGCTGTACGCGACCCGGGACCCGTCGAGCAGTTCGCCGGTGGTCAGCAGCCGGGGCCCGACCAGCTGACCAGCCGTCACCGCCTCCCGGATCCGGGCCTGTTCGTAGGCGAACCCGCCGAGGGAGACGGCGGTGGTGATGCCGTAGGTGAGCTGGCCGACGGTCTGGCGGCCGCCGTAGGTGACCTGCCACGGGTGGGTGTGCGTGTCCCACAGTCCGGGCACGACGGTCCGCTCCGAGGCGTCGATCCGGCGCAGCGCCCCGCGCCGCCGGTGCGGTTCGACGGCCGCGACGCGTCCGCCGCGTACGACGATGTCGACGTCCTCCCGTACCGACTCGCCGGTGCCGTCCCACAGTTGACCGGCGTGCACCACGGTGTCGGCGGGGACGGGTCTGCGCTGGTCGAGTGGGACGCGGACGGTACGGGCCGGTCCGCCGTCACCATCCCCGTCGATGTCGATGAGGCGCAGCCGGGTGCCGGACAGGTACAGCAGGGTTTTCGAGTCGCCGGACCAGGAGGGGTGGTCGGCCGGTTCGGTGGTGAGGGTGCGCAGGGCTCCTCGTGGGGTGCCGTCGGGTGTGACGGGCAACAGACAGAGCGCGGACTCGACGATCACCGCCATCCAGCGGCCGTCGGGCGACCAGACGGGACCGGAGTCGTAGCGGTCGGCGAGGGACAGGTGCGGGCCGACGGCGTGCAGCCGGTCGGCGCCGGTGGTGGTGTCGACGACCCGGACGAGGTTGTAGCCCTCTCGGAAGCGGAGGTTGAGGCGGTTGCGGTCGCACAGTGCCAGGTAGCGGCCGTCGGGTGACCAGCTGGGCCGGCCGGGCAGTCCGCCCGCGCCGAGCGGGGTCGCGAGCACCCGTTCCGTACCTGCCGCCAGGTCGCGGACGACGAGCCGTCCGGTCATGTCGAGGCAGGCGAGCCGTGTCCCGTCCGGCGAGAGCGCCGGATGCACCCGTCCCCCGGTCGCGAGTACGGTCTCCTCCCCTGTGGCCAGATCTCGCCGGTGGACGCCGAGCAGTCCGTCGCGGTCGTCGGCGTACAGCAGCGACCGTCCGTCGCGCGCCCACGCGGGTCCGAGCAGATAACGGGTGGGGTCCGAACGGCGCAGCCGCTCCGGCGCCCGGCCACCCGAACTGTCCGCCAGCCAGAGCGAGTTGAGCGCGGCGAAGGCGATGCTCCGGCCGTCGGGCGAGAGTGCGGGCAGATGGATGCCCCGCACCGGGCGCGCCCGCCCCTCCCCCAGGTCGTACTCCTTGACCCGGTAGCGCGGCCGCGTCACGGGCAGTACGCCCTCGAAGGGGACCGTCTCCGGCTCCGCCGGCCGCTCCGGCCGCACGAGGGTGAAGCGGCCGTCCACGGTGAGCAGCAGTTCACCCTCCGGCGTCCAGCGGGGCGGCACGGGTGCGATGTCTCCGGCGACCGCGACGGGTTCGCCGTCGACGACGAGCGTGCAGGAGCCGTTGGGTGCCGCGGTGGTCCGCAGATACGCCAGGCGCCGGCCGTCCGGTGCGAGAGCGGGGGTCATGACCTGGGCGGCCGTGGTCTCGGTGTGCACCACGACCACCGGACCCTTGCCCTCTACGGGGGCGGCGGCGATGGTCCGTGACTCGAGTCCGAGGCCGGTGGAGGTGGTGACGCCTTTGGCCCGCACGAACAGGATCCGTCCGCCGTCCGGTGACCAGGTGGGGTCGAAGTCCTCCCACGCCCCGTCCTGCAAGGGGCCTTCCTGATCCGGGAGGCCGGTGACACGGGTGACGTCGCCGGTGCTCAGGTCCAGCACATGGATGCGGTACGGGCTGCCGGTCACCGGATCGCCGCCGCGCTCGGAGGCGAAGGCGATACGGGTGCCGTCGGGCGACCAGGCTGGGCCGCGGTCGTCCCAGGGACCGTCGGTGCGCTGCCGTACGTCCGAGCCGTCGGACCGCATCGTCCATACGTGGAAGCCGCCGCCCCGGTACGCGCAGAAGGCGATGAGCTTGCCGTCCGGGGCGTACACCGGCCGGTTCGGTTCGAGGCCCGCCGCGGTCAGGGGGACGGTCTCGCCACCCGTGCGCGGGAGCGACCACAGGACGTTCTGGATCTCGGCGATCAGCCGGTCCCCGCCGGGGGCGAGGGCCGCCGAGCCGTTGGTGGCCGCCGTGAAGGACAGCGACAGTTCGGTGCGCGGCCGCGCCACGGCAGGTGCGACACCTACGGCGGTGACGGCACCGGCGGCGCCCGCGGCCGCGAGGAGTTGACGACGGGAGAGGGGGACGGGGAGGGGAAGGGCGGCGTTGCTCCGTTCACGGTCCATGACCCAGCACGCTCGCGTATCTCCAAGCACATGGGCAACACCACCATTCACGCCAAACGGGTCGGTTGTTGACGAAGCGTCACCCTCTCTTCGCGTGCAGGGTCCGCGCCACCTTCGGCCCCAGCCATCGCTTGAGCCGGCGCAGCGTTTCGAGCTGTCCGGCCGCCCGGTCGATCCGGTAGTAGAGCTGCGGCGGAACGTACGGGAGCAGCGGGGAGTGCCGCTGGCCGAGGAGCGCGAACATCCGGTCCGGTGGGAGTCCGATGTAGCGCGGCAGGTCCTCGTACCACTGGGCGCTGTGGCGGGCCGCGCTCTGTACGGCGAGGAGGTCGGCCTTGCGTTCCTTCTCGTACGCGGCGAGGGCGGGGGCGAGTTGGGGCTGTGCGTACAGTGCGTCCGCCAGGGCGATGGCGTCCTCCAGGGCGAGGGTGGTGCCCGCGCCGATGGAGTAGTGCGTGGTGTGGGCGGCGTCGCCGAGCAGGACGACGTTGCCGTGGGACCAGGTGCGGTTGGTGAGGGTACGGAAGTTCAGCCACTGCGCGCCGCCGCCGGTGTTCGCTCGGCCGATCAGGCCGTGCCCGTCCAGCAGCTTCACGAACAGCCCTTCGAGGAGGGCGAGCCCTGTCGCCTCGTCCGCGCGGTCGAGGCCGAGGCCGGTCCACGTCTGTGGGGAGCACTCGACGACACAGGTGCTGTGCTCCCCGCTGAACCCGTAGGCGTAGCACCAGATCCAGCCGTGCGGTGTCTCCACGAAGGCGAAGGTGAACGCGTCGAAGACCTTGGTGGTGCCCAGCCAGATGTATTTGTTCCGGCCCAGGGCGACCTCGGTGCCGAAGTGGCCGGCGTGCCGCTCGCGCACCCCGCTGTGGACGCCGTCGCCGGCGACGACAAGATCGGCGTCGGGCAGTGGATCCCCGTCGGCGATCTCGTGCTCGAACTCGACGTGCACGCCCAGGGAGCGGGCCCGCTCGGCGAGGAGGTCCAGCAGTTGTCGGCGGCCGATGCCATAACCCTCGTCGCCGTGGTGAGTTGTCGTACGGTCACCGATGTGGGCGACCCCGTCACTCCAGCGGACCGAACTCTCCTTGACTACGCGCGCCGACTCGGGGTCGCCCGCCTGGAGTTTGTCGAGCAGACTCCCCCAGTACGTCACCCCCCATCCGTAGGTCGAACCGGCCGGGTTCCGCTCGTGGACGGTGATGTCGTGGTCCGGGTCCTGACGCTTCATCAGGATGGAGAAGTACAGGCCGGCGGGCCCGCCGCCGACACAGGCGATCTTCACGCGCGTACCCCACTGTTCGCTCAAGGTGATCAACCGACAGCACAGGGTAGGTGTCCGGTGAGAGGCATTCCGGCGCATCGCGCCGCGTGTCGGACCGGCTCCGCGGTGCGGGCGGGGCGAACCTGGGCATACGAACAGGAGCAATGGGCGAGGCGAGGATGGGCTCATGGATACCAGCGTGTGGATTCTCGTTCTCGGCATCGCGGTTCTGCTGGCAGCGGCCCTCGCGGTGGCGGTCACCCTCACGGTCCGGCTGGTCCGCACCCGGCGCGACCTCCGCCGGGCCGGTCTGCCCACCGGCCCCCGCTGGGTCTTCTGGGGAGCCGTCGCCTATCTCGTGCTGCCGACCGACGTACTGCCCGACCCCGCCTATTTCGACGACATCGCCGTACTGCTGCTGGCCCTGAAGTCGATGCGCGCTTCGGCCGACCCACTGCGCTGACACGGCAGTTGATCTGCTTGGCTGTATCCGTCGGGGGCCTCACTAGGTTCGGGACGATCATGCGGGCCAACATTCATCAAGTCGCCGACGGCATCCATCTGGTGCACGGCAGCAACACCAACTGGGTGATCCTCAGCGACGGGGACGCCGTCACCCTCGTCGACACCGGCTACCCCGGAGACCGGGACAAGGTCCTCGAATCCCTTGCCGTCGTGGGCAGTTCGCCGGAGGCGGTCACGGCCGTGCTCATCACGCACGCCCACAACGACCACCTGGGCTCGGCCGAGTACCTCAGCCGTACGTACGGGACACCGGTCTACGCCCACGAGGAGGAAGTCCCGCACGCGCGCCGGGACTTCCTCCACCAGGTGACCATCGGAAAGATCCTGCGGAACGCCTGGCGGCCCGGCGTGGTGCCCTGGGCCGTGCACGCGCTCCGCTCCGGCGGCACCGACCACATTCCAGTCGCCGACCCGCGGCCCTTCCCGGGCGAAGGGCCTCTCGACCTGCCCGGTCACCCCGTGCCCGTGCACACCCCCGGCCACACGGCGGGCCACTGCGCCTTCCACCTGCCGAAGGCGGGGGTCGTGATATCAGGCGACGGACTGGTCAGCGGCCACCCCATCTCACGCCTGGCGGGACCGCAGCTGCTGCCCGACATGTTCCACCGGGAGCGCAGCGGCGCGATCGCCTCACTGGACACCTTCGAGGAGCTCTCCGGCGACGTCCTGCTGCCCGGGCATGGGCCCGTGCACCGCGGTTCCGTGCGCGAGGCCGCCCGGCGGGCGCGGGAGAAGGCAGCCTGACTGAATGTGCCGGGTCGGTGGGACTCGGTGCCGCAGCCGACGAACGGTAGCCGCCGAGGCTGCGGGCCGTCCGTGGCTTGTTCCTCGGCTCGGCGGTCACCAACGACGGGGACGGGAAAGCGGGGTTCGCCGCGCCGGGCGTCGC
>NZ_JBFAHW010000086.1:0-44712 GCF_040654355.1 Streptomyces sp. NPDC050704
CTGATCACCACGCGCAGGCCGCCGGGCCGGATGGTGTCCGCGGTCCACATGACGACCCCGGCACCGCCCTTCTCGCCGGCTCCTGGGTGCCGGCGACCGCGAGTACCACGCGCACAGCCTCCTGCAGATCGCCGCCACCCACCCGGTGGTGCTGGTGGACCACGCCGTACCTGCCTGGGCCCGCCCCTATCTGGAAGGCGAGGTCACCGCCGGGCTCTCCGACGTTGGCGAAGTGATCGCAGCGGTGGCGGAGTTCACCGACGAGCACCCCGTCAGCGGGCTCGTCGCCTACGACCCCCGCCGTGCCGGCCCCGTCGCCGGACTCGCGCAGCACCTCGGTCTGCCCGGCAACGCGCCCGCGGCCGTGACGGCCTGCCAGGACCCGGCCAGGGCCCACTGCCTGCTGGAGGACCACGGCGTCCCCTCGGCGCAGTCCCACACGGTCGGCGACGAGGCCGGCGCCGTCACCGTGGCACAACAACTGCGCTTTCCCGTCGCCCTGAAAGCAGCCGATACCGGCGATCGTGCGCGGGCAGACAGTACCGACGAGGTCCGGGCCGAGTTCCGGACCATGTGCGAGGACAACACGGCCGCACCGCACATGGTGACGGTCGAACAGTTCGGCCCGACCGTCGGCGTCGAGGTGGTGATCGTTTCGCCCGATGACGTGCGGACGATCGCCGTCACCCGCGTCGACGCCAGGCCGGCCCTCGCCTCCAGCCCTCTCGGCTACAGCGTCGATGCCTACGATGAGCTGCTCCACGACGCCGCACTCACCCGACTGGTCGCCCAGGCGGTCACCGCGCTCGGTCTGACGATCGGCGTCGTACACGCACAGGTGCGGCTGACCCCGCGCGGTCCCCGCCTCCTGCAGGTGAGTGCAGGCCCCGCCGACGACCTCATTCCGCTCCTGGTCGACCGCGCCACCGGCATCAACCTCGCCCGTGCGGCGGCCGCACTGGCCACCGGCGCCGTCCCCGACCTCTCCCCCACCCGGGAACGAGCCTGTGCCATCCGGTTCCTCTACCCGGACGCCACCGGCCGTCTGGTCCGGCGCAAAGCACCTGCCGCGTTCACCGCGCAGCCCTGGCTGGACCGCTTCGCCTGGACCCAGCAGACCGGAAACACCGTACTGGGACCGCCACTCAGCGACACCGAAGACCGCCTCGCGCACTGGGTCGTCACCGGAGCCGACAGCGCGGAGTGCGACGTGCGGCTCGGCCGCATCGGCGAGCAGGTCACCGCACGCATTTCACGCAACACGTCCAGCCCGGTCAGTGCGTTGTGACCATGTGCCATCGATGTCTGCGCCCCTGGCGCCCCGGGCCAACGGGAGCACCAGCAGACCCCGGAACCAACTCAGCCCCCTCACCTGCACATCACGCCTCAGGAGAAGCACAGCAATGATGTCCCCCTCCCGCCCCTCCCCCACCACGCGCCGACGCCCTACCGCGCTGCTCTCGCTCAGCGTGATCGCGGCCGTCGCCCTCAGCGGGTGCAGTGCCGGCACCAACGAGCCCGGGACCGACCGTGCCGCCGCGCGCCCCGCCCCGAAGAAGGGTGTCGTCACCGCCGCCGAGGCGGCCGCCGCCGTGGACGCGTTCCAGAAGGCCAACAACGAGGCCAACAAGATCCGGGGCAGCCGGGGCGAAAAGCTCCTGGGCACGGTAGAAGCAGGCCAGGTCCATGAGCAGTCCCTGGCCGACTACAAGCAGATCACAACCTGGTCGAAGGCCGACCAGACGGAGTACGCCACGCCCCTGTACTACACCGCCCGGAAGTACTACATCCCGGACGCCGGCCAGAGCTGGTTCGCGGTCACCGCGACAGTCAGCGAAACCAAGTCACCCGGCCTCCTGATCTTCGACAAGGTCGACGGCCGCTTCAAGATGGTCGCCGCCGTGTACCCGGACGCCAAAACCCCGCTCCCCCAGATCGCCGTCGACCGCGGACTCGCCACGGCCGTCGACCCGGCCAAGCGCGTGGGAACGCTCACCCCGAACCAACTCGCCGACGCCTTCGAGGACCTGGCCGAGACCGGCGGCAAGAAGAACGGCCGGCACCTGGCCCCCACCCAGGCCACCAAGGAGTTCACCAAGCGCTACACGGACCGCACCAACGCCAAAGAGGCCGACTTCGCCACGGTCAAGCACTTCGACGACAAGCCCGCCCACCCCAAGGTGTACGCACTGCGCCTGAACGACGGCGGCGTCCTCGCCCTCTTCCCCAGCGCCTACACCATCGAATACCTCCACAAGCGGTTCATGAACGGCGGCACCATCATCCCCGGCAAAACGGAAGCGCTCTACAACAGCGAGCAGCGCCCCCTGATCACCGACGAATACCAGGGCCAGGCCCTCGCGACACTGACCCCCACCGGCAAACCCGAGGTGCTCACCCACCGGTACACCATGGTGAACTCCCGTTGAGCTGGACTGGCGGATGATCCTGGCCAGCGCGACCCGACGGCGGGGCGGTGCCGCACACGGCCTGCCACAGGACACCTTGAGACGCATTGCTAAGGAAGTGTGGACGGAGTGCCAACGACATCGGGAAGACGGCCCGACATCCTTACGCTTCGATCATTTCCGCTAGGGAAGGGCTTCTGATGGCCAAGATGAGGAACCGGGTCGCCACCCTGCTGGCTGCGACCACCATGATGGTCGGCGTCTCCCTCAGCGTCGGCGCGGGCACCGCCAGCGCGGCTTTCAACGTCACTTACACGGTGAGCCACTATGACGGCAACAAGTCGGCGACCATATACCTCTACCTCAACGGCGACTATGCCGGATACGTGAACTGGAACGCGGACCCGGACAGCTTCGGCACCCCCGGAGACGCGCTGCGGGCGTATGACGGCGCGGCCGACGGGAACGGCATCAGAGGGGTGACCAGATGGCCGAGCACGAACGGCACCGAGCGCACGGTTTCGACATACGGACACGCCTACCCGTACTACACCGGGTGGAACACCGGAAACCTCGCCGAAGGGACCTCTCTGGACCTCTACGGCTGCCTGGGGAAGTCCGCCGGGCCTGAAGCATGCACCGGCCCCATAGACATCCGGGCGTAGGCACGGTCGCCCATCCGGGCAGGCGGGGTGCGGCGGCGGGGAGCACTGGCTCCCGCCGCCCGCCCTCACCAGACATGGCGCCAGGAAGTATTCGTGGAGCGCTCATGGAACAGCCGCCCGCCCTGGTCGCCCCGAGAGGCGGCTGCCCGGGGGCGCATGGATGGAGGAGCATCGTCGTAGGTGGTGGCTCCATGAACTCGGTCCAGAAGCCGTCGGGCAACGCCTCGAGCCGGATCAGGCGGTGATCGAGTGCCGGCACCCAGCCGCGTTCACCGATCAGCGGCCAGCACTGCCGCGAGGCCCTCTTGCAGATCTTTGACGAAATACTCGGGAACCTCCAGCGACGGGAAATGCCCCCCGCTTTCGGGGGACCTCCATCGGAGGATCTGTCGGTACCGCTCCTGTGCCCAGGGTCGCGGACACTTCTCGATGTCGCGGGGATACATAGTGACTGCTGACGGGACGTCGACCCGAAGTTCGGGATCAAGCGAGTTGTGGCTTTCGTAGTAAATGCGGGCCGCCGATGCGCCGGTCCGCGTCAGCCAATACAGGGTGACGTCGTCAAGAACCCTGTCTTTGGAAATCGTCTCGAACGGGCTGTCTTCGGTGTCTGACCACTCGGCGAACTTGTCAAGGATCCAGGCAAGAAGCCCGACCGGCGAGTCGACGAGCGAGTAGCCGATGGTCTGCGGTCGGGTCGCCTGCTGCTTCGCGTACGCCGCGCGGTGGCGCCAGAAATCGCGGGTTTCCTCGGTCCACTTGCGCTCGACCGCCGTCAGCCCGTCTGTCGTCAACCCGGGTGGTGCCTGCGCGAGCGTCGTGTGGATGCCGAGAACGTGCGCCGGGAACCTGCCGCCGAGGACCGTGGTGATCACACCTCCCCAGTCGCCGCCGTGGGCGGCGAACTTGCGGTAGCCGAGCCTTCCCATCAGTTCCACCCATGCCGCCGCGATCTTCTCGGTTCCCCACCCGGTGATGGCCGGCTTGTCGCTGTAACCAAAGCCTGGCAGCGACGGGACCACGACGTGGAACGCCGGCGCGTCCGCATCCTTCGGATCTGCGAGTTCGTCCACTACATCGATGAACTCAGCAATGCTGCCTGGCCAGCCGTGCGTCAAGATCAGAGGAGTGGCATCTGCGCGCGCGGATCGGCGGTGCAGGAAGTGGATTCCCAGATCATCGATGGTCGTGCGGAACTGGCCGATCCGGTTGAGGCGCGCTTCGAACGACCGCCAGTCGTACCCGGTGCGCCAGTAGTTCACGACATCGACGAGGTCGGCGAGAGGAACGCCCTGTTCCCATCGGCGAGGGCCGGGCGCGGCGCCATAGACCGTCTCGGCCTCCGGCAGCCGCACTGCGGCCAGTCGCGCGCGCAGATCGTCGAGGTCGGCGTCAGTCGCGTGGGCTTCAAATGCTTGCACGTCGCCGGTGAGACGGGGCATGAGACCTCCTGGCCGTCGCGGAACCGGCTACGACCTTTCGCGAACCGGCTAAGACGGTTCTACCAAGCCTTCGTGTCAGCACGCAACCAGCTAAGGTGGTTCCATGCGTACTGGGTTCCCTGACTTCCGCCTCGGCAACGTGCTGGCGACCAGCTTCACGGGGACTCTGTCGGAGCGTCATGGCGACGCTGTGGAGCGCATTCCCACGCCGCACCGACTCGTCGACTGGCTGGCAGTGAACGGCCTCGCCGTGGACTCCTGCACCACCGCCCAGCTCGACCTCGCTCGGGAACTGAGGGAGTCGATTCACGCCGCCGCGACAGCGGCCGCGATCCAGGAAGCTCTCCCCGCGTCTGCTGTCCAAGTCATCAATGACCGCAGCACTCAGGGTCGGGCCGCGGCGATCCTGACGCCCGAGGGTGAGCGGCAATGGCGGCTCAGCTCGGCTTCCTGCGTGGAAGATGCCCTCAGCGTGATCGCCGCCGACGCGATCAGCATCGTCGCAGGCGAACGAGACGGAAAACTGGCCTTGTGTGCATCTCCAACCTGCCAAGCCGCCTTCTTCGACACCAGCCAGAGTCGCACCCGCAAATGGTGCGACATGAACACGTGCGGGAATCGTCAGAAGAAGGCGCGCTTCAATGCCAACCAGCGCAAAAACCCCAAATCAGCGAAGTGATCGATACCTCGGTACATCCCAGTGGGCCCCGCGCACCTGCGACACATCTGTCGCGTTCGATCAACGTCCTCAATCGGTACGTCTACGTTTACTGATCGGCGACGTTCATCGGCTCCCGTCTTCGCCGAACCGGACCCGTGGACGCTGCTGGTGCGGTACGCCGCTATCAGTGCGACTCGTGTGAGAGGACGTGACGGCAGGACACCTCGAAGGTAACGGCGCCGCGAGGCTGGGGGTGTCCTGGTCACCGCGATCGGGGTTGACGAGCGTGTCTGGAGGCACACCAGGTTGGCTGAAGTGTTGTGGTCGGAACGCATGGTCGTGCGCGACGGCGTCCGGCTGGTCTGTCGCGACTGGGGCGGATTGGGACACCCTGTTGTACTGCTGCACGGGCTGGCCGGCCACGCGGGCGAATGGGACGTGCCGGCACGACTTTTGACCCGCCGGTTTCGGGTGGTCGCGGTCGATCAGCGCGGGCACGGCGCCAGCGACCGTTATCCACACGACGTCTCGCGCTCGGCCTACGTGGCCGACATCGCGGCTGTCATTGATCAACTGGAGCTGGAACGGCCTGTTCTGGTCGGCCAGTCGCTGGGCGGTCACACGGCGATGCTCACTGCCGCCGCCCACCCCGAACTGGTCCGCGCGCTCGTCCTCATCGAAGCCGCACCCGGCGACCCGAATCCCCAGACTCCCAAGGACATCGGCACCTGGCTCGGCTCATGGCCGATCCCGTTTCCCTCCCGCCAAGCAGCGGTCGCCTTCTTCGGCGGCGGACCGGTGGGCGAAGGCTGGGCGGCGGGGCTGGAAGAACGCGATGACGGATGGCATCCACGCATAGACCGTGACGTGATGGTCGCCTCACTGGCGGACAACGCCCAACGCTCGTTCCGGCCCGCCTGGCGGCACGTCACCTGCCCCGCTTTGGTCGTGCTCGCCCAGTCGAGCTTCATCTCCGAATCGGACATCGACGCGATGCTCGAGCAACGGCCTGAAACACGGGCGATGAGCGTCCCCGGCACCGGCCACGACCTGCATCTCGAACAGCCCGAAGCACTTCACAGCATGCTTCTGGGATTCCTCGAAGACCTCACCTGACCCACGAATTCTGACAATGACTCAACCGAAGGCGCTGGCTGCGGCCATGAACTCATCGATGGCACGGGAGGCGTCGTAGAGTTCCGTCGGGCCCTTCTTTCTGCGCTTTGTTTTGGTTGGCACCCATAAGCCCGATCTTCCTCGATCTCATATCAGATGGTGCGGGCCTATGTCGCTCGCCGTCGCCGTCGGGAGGGGCGGACACCCCGGTCGGGCTGGTGCTGGGGGCGGCGGACTTCCCGCGCGAGGGCGGCTGAGGGGCGCGGCTGAGGGATGGGGTCGGCGGTTACTGCACCCGGGCCTGGTGGGGGTGGTGCGGGTCGGTGGGGCAGGCGTACAGCTGGAGGGTGGCGGCGTCGGCTACCTGAAGCATTGCGGGGGTGGGCGATGACCCGTGGTCTTCGAGGGGGGTCCAGGAGGCGGACTCATCGGTCCACTCGGTGGAGGCGAGAGTGAGGAGCGGGGTCATCCGCGCCTCGCAGGCGGGGCAGGGGACGGGTTCGGGGTCGGTCAGGCCCCAGGCGGGCCAGCCGCCGGCCTTCGAACCGGGGGCGTAGGAGAGGTCGTTGAGGTAGGCGAGCTCGTCGCCGTCCCAGGTGTCGGGGTCCTCGAGGCGGGCGGCGAGGTCGGGCTCCAGTTCCATGGGGTCGGGGTACTCGGTGACCTGCTCGGGGGCGAGGAGGCAAGGTTCGGGGAGGCAGCCCTCGTACTGGACGGCGGGGGGCTGCGGGGCGGGCTCCTGCAGCGGCTTGGCGATCGCGTCGGCGGTGCGCCAGTGCAGGCGGGTAGCGGGTTCGGCCTGGCCGGGGTGGTCGAAGGGGCACCACAAGAGCTGCAGCAGGTCGGCGCCGTGCGGCGGGTGCAGGTCGGGGACCTCGGCGGTGTACAGCTGCGCCACCGGAAGCATCGCCACCGGCTCGCCCGGCTCGGGCCATGCGCGGCCCGCCCGCGCGCGTTCGCGCTGGTCCTGCTCCTGCGGGGTGAGCGCGCGCCCGGCCGCGGCCGCGCGCAGACGGCGCAGCACGCGGACGTCGTCGGGCGTCGGGATGTGGCGACCGTCCGGCTCATGCGGGCCCTCGCAGTGGGGCCAGGGCTCGTCGGCGGGCCACAGCAGCGGCCCGCCGATCGAGCTGTCGCGCGGGGTGGGCGACCCGGGCCGCGGGTGCAGCCGGGTCGCCGTGCGCGCCAGGGGAGCCAGGTCGGGGACGACCGCTGCGGCGTCGTACGGCCGCGGCGGGGTGGTGCGGTGCAGGGTGGTTCCCATGTCCGGCTCCCTTCTGACGCGTTGCTCGCCTTGCTCCGGATCAGTTTCCGAGGTTAACGCCACCCGGGCCGGTGTTCCCCACGATGCGGAACCAGAACAGCGACCGCGAGCTGCCGTCGGCGCGCTGGAGCGTGGCGCTCATGATGACCGAGGACGGGATGGTGCTCGTATCGTCCCGATAAAGCGGCGTCACGCTGTAGGAGACGGCGTCGTTGCGGCCCAGATCGTTGTCCACCGCGGCCTGGACGATGGACTCGTAGGTGCGCATGCTGCCGGCGCCGGTGTTCATGCCGACCTGGAAGCAGGGCACGAGGTTCGTCTGCTGATGGCGGGCGGACTGGCCCTTGCCGCCGAGGATGTTGGCGATCAGGTGGCAGCGGGCCAGGCCGGCTCCGGGGGCGTTGGCGTCCCGGAAGATCTGGGCGTCGCGCCAGCCGGTGATGTCGCCGCGGGCCGCGTTGCCGCCGCCGGTCTGCGTCAGGCAGGCGGTGGCTGCGGAGGCGCGCTGGCCGGGGCCGTCCGGCGGGGTGGTGGTCTTGTTGCGGTGGTCGACGCCGACGCTGGTGTTGCGGATCCAGCCGTCGCCCGCGGACTCGGTGCCGGAGGGCACGTTCTCCAGGCAGGCGGCCTTGGGCTCGGTGAGGTACTCGAGTTCGGTCGGGCCGCCGCTGGTGCAGACGTTGCCGTTCCACAGCACGGCGTTGGAGGCGGGGGCCACCGCGGCGAAGTACCAGCCCTCGGACTCGTCGTCGTCGCTGTTGTACTCGCCGTCCCAGCTTCGCTGGAAGAACAGGCTGCCAGTGCTCGTGTAGGAGTCGGCGAAGTCGGGACCGGTGAGGGCGGCGACCCAAGCGTAGGCGACGGCCGACTGGTTCAGATCGAATCCGGTGCGCATGCGGACCGGGTAGTCGTTGGACTTCTGGTGGAGGGTGACGTAGGAGCTGCCGCAGTTGCCGTAGACGGTTCCCTTGGTGCTGACGTCGTCGTCTGCGTCGTGTGCGGCCAGGGCCTTGGTGACCCGGTCCTTGGCGGAGGCGGGGATCTGAGCAGTCTTCCCGTTCTCCAGCAGGACCTTGAGGTTGCCCTTGCTGTCCGGGGTGCGGGTGACCAGCTTCTCCACCGGCACCTCGCGCATGGTGGCCTTGGCGGTGCGGTCGGCGCCCTTCCGGGCGGTGTCGGTGGCGCCGGCGGATGCGGATGCGGAGCCGGTGCGGCTGCCGGAGTCCGCCGGTGCCGCGGCCGCCGACGAGGTGCCGCCGAGCGCCATCGCGAGCGCGGCTGCCACGGCGATCACCGCGGCCAGCGGGCGGACCCGGGTTAACTCTCTTCTTCGCTGCACGTTCTTCCCTACCTTCCGGTCGCGGCCATGGGTGTGGAGGGCCACCGAAAGGCGCGTGTCCCCCACTGCGTCTGGTCTGACGGTGGGGACACGCTAGGCACCGAGTCATGGACGCGACAAGGTGCCTGTTTTGGCATGTGCAGGGTCGGCGACTCAATGACGCCAGGGGGCATAAGTGCCGATATGATAGAGGTGGCGTCGCCCCGGTGAAGGTCCGACGACCCGGACGGAACGCCACCTTCACGAAGGGCGGAATATACGCGTGTCTCGGCCGCCGGCACACAACACCTTCACGTGCTCCCTGCGCGTATCAGAACGCGCCGACGCCATCTCATGCACTGTCAACCCCACTGGTGCATAAGGGAATTGACCGAGATGGGCGGGTGCTGACTGAGGGCTGCGCATTCTGAAAGCGGCAGTCCACAGGGGCTGGTGGACCAAGGCTTCAAAGACCACGTCGTCATCCACGGCGCCCTGGCCGGTATCGACGTCGAAATCGTCCGCCGCAACCCCGACGACCAGAGCAAGGCTTCGTCCCGCAGCCGAAAAGGTGGATCGCGGAGCAGGCCAACGGCACGTTGCCGCTGCACCGCCGACTGGCCCGCGAGTACGACCACCGGCCCGACACCTACGCCTCGCGCGTCCACTGGGCCTCCAACGCGAACATGACCCGCCGCCTCACCACACCGAGTCCCGCCTGGCGCGACACCCTCCAGCCGAACCGGCCGAGATGAACACCGCCTACCAAGCCATCGTGACCACTCAGAGCAGCCGCGCCCATGGCCGAAGCGCTGGATCGGCCCTGTGGTGAGGGTGGAGACGGCGGACACGAGGGACGCCTGCCTTCGGCGAGGCCGTCCAGGTCGAACTCGGCTACCGCATCAGCGTCTTGAGTCGCCTCCGCACCTCATGCCGAAATAGTCAGTTCGCGCACAATCCATGGCCCCCCCGAAACCGCCGACGGCGCCTGCTCGGCGAAGGTCGCTCGGCGGGATCCCATAGACGGTACGGAACGCTCGCGTGAAGTCGGCCTGACGGGGAAAACCCCAGCGGGCGGCGACGGCATGGATCGGCATCGCGCGCAGGGCCGGGTCGGCGAGATCGCGCCTGGCGTTCTCCAGACGTTGGTCACGGATGTACGCGGCCACACTGACGCCCTCGGCCTGGAAAAGGCGGTACAGGTGGCTGCGCGAGATGTCGTGCGCGGCGGCGATCCGGGCGGGTGTCAGTTCCGGGTCTGCCAGATGCCGGCGGATGAACGCCTTGATCCGCAGGACCAGCGTCCGTCGGTGGGTCTCCGCAGGCATCAGGAGGTCGTCGTCCAGGGTGTGGGCGAAGACGGCGGTGACCAGATCGGCGACGACGGTTCCCAGCCGGGGTGCGTCCTGCGGCTGGTAAGGGCCGATGTCCGAGACGAACTGGAGAAGGAACTGCGCCAGCAGCGCACCAACTCTCTCACGACCCGACATCTGGCGCCCGACCACCTGCTCTGCCTGGCCGGCCGGCAGCGCCACCAGCGCCCGGGGCATCTCGACGCCGACGATGGTCACCGGTTCGGAGCCAGTGACTATCTCGTACGAGCGGGACGAGCTGTTGATGTGGATGTCACTGTTCCGGTACGTGGCCTCCTGCCTGCCCCAGGTAGCCCCTGCCTCGCCACTGACCAGCAGGGAGAGGTGGTAGACCTCGGGATCGGACTGGCGGACGAGCTTCGGTGTCCGGCGGAAGATCAGGGAGTCGAAGGTCGCCGGCCACACCGTCACCTCACCGAGCCCGATCAGGCGCTGGTGTCCCCGGTAGTTCGCCGCGCGCTCACTGGACAGCTGCAGCGGAGCGTGCGTCCGGCCCACTTGCTGCGTCCACGCCTCGAACCGGTCCCCCCTGGGCAGATCCATGGTGCGGAATACCGACTCATGCAACATCGCCGCAGTCAATCACAGGGAACGGGCGGGTCCACGTGGAGAGTTCGAGATCGGCCGACGGCCCTCTCGTACCGTCTGCACACGCCCGCCAGGATCAGCACCGCGGCTCCGGCGGTGGGCGTCGCTGACCGCACCGTCATTCACGGCCAACGGAGCCGTACACCCGATGAATCGGTGAGCAGACGACCTCACGACGGGCTCAACCAGAAGCCGGCGGACCCCTCCAACTCGCCGCCCATCTCGCCGCGTCCGGGCCCGACGCGCGCCGCGCCTGGGTACGGCCGAGGCCGAGCAGATGCTGCGGCGCTTTACGCGCGACGGCCCGAAGCACCCCACCTACGCTGCCCTGGATGAGCTTGGCCGGGCGGAGCGGCCGGAGCGCCTGCGCGCCGAGCACGGCCTGCCGGTCACGGACCTCCGCCCGGGCCAAGCCACGCCTGTCACACGCACACGGGTCCGCACCCCGCCGCCTGGTTTCGGCGCCCCACCGGATGCACTCCTCACCACGCACACCACCTCAACGCGATGGCCGAGAACAGGTCCGGGAAATGAACTGAGCGCTGGCAGGGGGAAATCCATCCATGAACACGAACTTGCCCATGGTTGGCGTGAGGCGAGTTCACCGGCCGGATTTCTGGTATTCACTCGTGGGTTCAATCGCCGCTCGGGAACTCGCGTTGCCTGCGCAGGAGTTGCCCTTGCCACGCATGAACGCGCGTTCCGAAACCGTGTCATGTGGGCAGTCAGCTGTGCACGCGATGCTCGTCCGCGACCTAGGAGTGCCTGTGGCCCTCGCACACCGTCCGTTCAGAGTTGCCGTGAAGGCGTCGGTGGTTGCCGTCGCCGCGGCGGGACTTGTCTCTCCTGGCCTTGTCGTCGACCAGTACGACAACACCGCAACCACCGCGGCCGCCGCTTCGACGACCGCCGTCCCTCGGCCGATCGCCGGCTGGCAGCACGATCGCCTCGCCTCCGGCGTCGACCTGTACCAGGGGAGGATCTCGGGCCGTCCCGGCGCGGACCACTGGACGGTCACGGTGCGTGCCAACGGCGCTCACCTCGCCACCGAGCAGGGCGCGGAGACGCTGGCGGAGCGGCTGCGTGACGCCGGGTTCAGTGCTCGTAGTGAGCCGGTCGAATGGCCGCGGGGTTCGGACCGCAGTGGGCTGGTCGGCGTACGAGTCCGGGTGGGCGAGTACGCCGGCCGGACCGAGGCCGACGCGCGGCGTCAGGCCCTCGCGGCCGCGGGGTTCGACGCGGTCAGCGAGTGGACCGGCGCAGACGGTGTGCCCGGCACCGGTCTTGCCCAGGTCAAGGTGGCGATCATCGACCCGAAGCGCTACGGCGGTGCCCTGAAGGCCACGTACGGCATGGGTGTCGCCGGCCGGGAGAAGGTGAGCGACATGGCCGTCGGCGACGACACCCTGCTCGGCGTCAACGCGGGGTTCTTCGTCATGGAGGGCAAGGACGGCGTACCGGGCGCCTCGGCCGGCATTGCCGCGTACGATGGGGAGCTGCAGAGCGCGGCGACCAACGGCCGGATCGCGGCGGTGCTGCGTGGCGACGGTCTGCACCCGGAGTTCAAGAAACTCCGCACGGAGCTCAGCGTCCGAGCGGGCGGGGCGTCCGCGATCGTGGATGGCGTCAACCGCGTTCCTGGCCTGATCCGCAACTGCGGTGGTGTCGGCGGCGACTCCCCCACCGAGCGGCCGCAGCACGATGTGACCTGCATCGATCCCGACGAGATCGTCGAATTCACCGACGAGTTGGGCGCGAGCACCCCGGCTGGTGACGGCATTGAGGCAGTGCTCGACGCGAGCGGCCGGGTGCGGGAGGTTCGGTCGCGCGGCGGTGCCGTGCCGGATGGCGGCAGTGTCCTGGCCGGCGTCGGCACAGGAGCCTCCTGGCTGCGTACGCACGCAACGCCGGGCAGCGAGCTGAAGGTGCGGCAGCGGATCCTGGACGAGCGCGGCCGCGAGCTCGAACTCGGCCCGCGGGACGACATCGTCAACGGCGGCCCCGAGCTGGTGCGCGACGGAAAGGTCGCGGTAAACTACGGAGCCGACGGCATCGAGCGGATCGGCGACCCGTCCTTCGCGTACACCTGGGGCATCAAGCGCAACCCGCGCATGCTCCTGGGCGTCGACCGACGCGGCCGTGTGCTCCTGGTCGCCGCGGACGGCCGCCAGCCCGGCCACAGTGACGGATTCGGGCTGGGCGAAGGGGCGGAGCTGATGAAGTCGCTGGGTGCGGTGCGCGCCATGGCTCTTGACGGCGGTGGTTCGGTCACCACGGTGGTGAACGGCAAGGTGATCAACTCGCCGTCGGACGGCACCGAACGGGCGGTGGGCGACGCGTTGCTGCTCACCCGCTGACGGCCGGGTGGCAGACAGGCTGTCAGGTCTTCTGAGGCCGGCCGACTCGGGTCGTCGCGCTTGCCTGCGGTCGCGGGCAGGGCGTACTGCTGGACCTGGTCGTGGGTGAGCAGGGCCCGGGTCACGCAATCGCGTACGACGTCCTTGCCGGAGCAGTCGAAGTCGCCGCTGTTTCTCCGGGGCACCGCGAGCGTGCGGTTCGGCAACACACAGCTCAGATCGCTCTTGCAGGCTGCTGGCTCGGATGTTCAAGCGCGGGAGGTGGAGGTGAACAGCGCCCAGGCGAGGGAAACCGGCATGCGTCAAGCACTGGCCGGCGGCGGCGCCAGCTCGGCCGCGACCTCGACGGCGATCTCGATGGCCCGGCCGGCAAGTGGTGAGTGGGTATGCCCGGCCCGCCAGTGCAGGTAGATCTCCCGTGGTGGCAGGGACGGCCGTAGCTCGTGAACGCGGAGCCTGTCGTCGGACGGGACACCGGCACCGCGGATGGCGAGCCAGGGCAGCACCGCCGATCCCAAGCCGGCTCGCACCATCGACAACAGGGTGTCGTTGACCGCGCTGCGGAACACGACCTGCGGGCGGGCGCCGCTGCGGGCGAGGGCCTGCTCCATCAAGGGCTGGTCGCAGGTCAGCGGCCAGGCCACCATCGGTGCGCCGTCGAGCCCCGCCAGCGGTACCGGGCCGTCGGGGAAGGTGCCGGCGCCTGCCACCAGCAGGTACGGATCGTCGAGCAGCTTGCGGTGCTCGACGTCGCCGTCGAGGCGGCCGTCGTAGAACAGCAGGTCAAGGTCACCGATCCGCGGCTGCTCCGGCTCTTCCTCGGACAACCTGATGTCGCAGCCGGGGTGCTCGTCTCGCAGTCGGCGTACGACCGAGGGCAGGATCACGTTGGACACGCTCTGGAACGTGCCGATGTCGATGCGGCCGTCTCCCGCTTTGAACCGGTCCACGGCGTCGGCCAATGCCGCTGCCTTCGCCAGCAGTTCGCGGCCCTGGCCCAGGACCACGGAGCCGAGTGGGGTGAGCCGTACTGCCTTGGGACCGCCCGGTCGGTCGAACAGCGGACCGTCGACAGCCCTCTCCAGCGCGGCGATCTGCTGGCTGACCGTCGACTGGGTGTACCCGAGACGGGCGGCCGCCCGGCCGAACGAGCCCTCCTCAGCGATGGCGGCCAGCGCCGCCAGGTGGCGCAGCTCGACGTTGTTCACGTGTTTCAGCGTAGCCAAGTACATTGCCATGAGCGATCGAATCGATCGGAATTCATCGCTTTTCACGATGAAGTCTGGGCTTTAGCCTGCCAGACATGACCTCTCAGCAATCACACGGAGAGCAACTCCTCAAGATCAACGGCGTCGAGCTGTGTACCGAGACCTTCGGAGACCGCACGGCCCCGGCGATCATGCTGGTCGCCGGATCGGCCGCCTCGATGCTGTGGTGGGACAGCGACCTGTGCGAACAGATCGCCACCCGCGGCCGGTTCGTGGTCCGCTACGACCATCGGGACACCGGCCGCTCGATCTGCTACCCGCCCGGACGTCCGGCGTACTCGTTCACCGACCTGACCCTGGACGTGCTCGGCATCCAGGACGCCCTGGGCATCGAGCGCGCCCATGTGGTCTGTCAGTCGATGTTCGGCGGGATCGGACTCATCCTCGGAGTGGACCATCCCGATCGGGTCGCGTCGCTGACATTCGTCTCGAGTTCGACCGGGGCCGATGACCTGCCGCCACCGTCGAGCTCCCTGGCCATGCCGGCCGAGCCGGATTCCTCCGACACGGCCGCGGTCGCCGAGTACGTGGTCGCCGGCGCGAGGGCGTACGCCGGAGGCTCGCCGTACTTCGACGAGGCCGCGATCCGGACGCTGGTCGAACGTGACGTGGCGCGCGCCCGGAACTACTCGTCAACTCTGGTCAATCACTACGCCATCGAGTTCGACGAGCCGGCCCGAGGCGGCTTCGGCGACATCACGGCGCCGACGCTCGTGGTCCACGGCGACCACGACCCGCTCCTGCCGCCACCGCACGGCGAGGCGCTGCGCGACGCGATCCCCGGCGCACAGCTGCTGGTCCTCAAAGGGGCCGGACATGACCTGCCGAGTCCGGTGTGGGACGACTTCGTGTCGGCTCTGGTGGGGCACACGGAAGGAGGCCGCCCATGAACCGGCTGCGGTCGGCACTGTGGCTGCCGCTCTTCGACGACCTCGCCGACCCGCGGGTGGTCGCGCGTCTCGCCGCCGACGCGGAGGAAGCCGGGTGGGACGGCTGTTTCGTGTGGGATCAGCTGTGCTGGCGGGCGCCGGTCCGACAGGTCGCCGACCCGTGGATCGCGCTGGCGGCGATCGCCACCGCGACCGAGGGGCTGCGGCTCGGCCCGATGGTGTCGGTGCTTGCCCGTCGACGGCCCGCCAAGGTCGCGCGTGAGACCGCCACGCTGGATCGGCTCAGCGACGGCCGCCTCACCCTCGGCGTCGGCCTCGGCAGCGACCGGTTCGCCGGCGAGCTGTCCAAGACCGGCGAGCAGCTCGACGACCGGCGGCGCGGGCAGATGCTCGACGAGTCCTTGACGATCCTGGCCGCCGCCTGGTCGGGCGAGCCGGTGCGCCATCGCGGCGAGCACTACACCGTCGACGACATCACGTTCCTGCCGCGGCCGGTTCAGCGACCCGGCGTGCCGGTGTGGGCCGCCGGATTCCCGGGCAACGTCAAGCCGATCCGCCGGGCCGCCCGGCTCGACGGCTTCTTCCCGGCCAATCTCGAGCACCCTGACCAGCTCGCCGAGGTCGTCGACACCCTCACCGAACTGCGTCATGGCGAGATGGCCTCGTACGACATCGCCGTCGCCCTGCCGCCAGGTGTCACTCCCGAGCCGTACGCGAGAGCCGGCGCGACGTGGTGCCTGCAGGAGTTCGACCCGGGTGTACGACTCGACACCGTGCGCGGCGTACTCCGCGACGGCCCCGCGGCGTAAGGAGGCGATCGGATGGGCCGGCCTCCCGTCGGTTCCGGCATTGCCCCGGTATGCCCGGCAGACTGGAAGACAGGCCAACTCCCCCTACTCTGACCGCTCTTCGTCGCCGGGTACGAGGAATGCAGCAGCAAGGGCTGGTTGTGTAGGCGGAATCCGCGAGTACCTGGCGCTCAGTGTGAAGAGCGCAGGATTTTCACGACAGGTGATGTCTGCGCTTTCTGACAACGCCTCAGGACTTGCGTGGGAGCATCCAAGTGCCCTGCACGGTCAGGGGGCAGTGGTGCCACCGAAGTCCAAGGTCGATCTGTACACGGCGAGCAGAAACCTTCCAGGCAGGAGCCCATGCGATGCCCCGAGAAATCATCTCCACCCCCGAGGCGCCGGAATACCCCAGCTACAGCCAGGCGGTCAAGGTCGGAAACACGGTCTACGTTGCGGGAACGGTGGGAGTCGACGTGACGACCGGTGAGCTGGCAGGACCCACGATCCAGCAGCAGACCCGCCAGTCGTTGCTCAACTGCCAGGCGATCCTGCGCGCCGGTGGCGCCGAGCTGAGCGACGCCGTCATGGTCCACACCTTGCTCATGCGACCCGAAGACGCCGACGGCATCATCGAGGTCTTCGACGAGTTCTTCCCCGACGTGCGACCGCCGCGCTGTGTGAGCAAGCTGGGTGTCGACCGGCCAGGGATCCTGGTGTCGATTGCCATGGTGGCCGTCACAGACTGAGCGACTCGCACGCTGGGTGCCGCTCCGAACGTGGTGTGTCATCTGTCCCTGCCTGCCGCCGACCTCGGGTGTCGAGGCCTCGTGTTGGAGCAGCCGACGTTTGGCTTCGAACGACTCTTGTGGCCCGTCTAAACGCTTTCTGGCCCCGATAGGCGATCTTCCCGGTGTGTTGTGAACGACTGATCTGGCCCCACTCCGAATGCTGTGAAGGGCTTGACTCTGGATGGCGCGATGCCATGCCGGGTGGGGAGGTTAAGGCCGTTGTCCATTTCCAGGCGCGCGAACTGCCGCGCCGACAGGCGCTCGGGCGACACCGGCCCTTTGGAACGCAGGGCTTGCGCCCCGCCCTCGCGCCACCGTCGGCGCCACTGCCGCACCGTGCGCGAGGTGACCGTAACCCGGCCGCGACCGCACCGGCACTCTCGCCCGGTTCGAACAACCCGGCAGCTTTCAGCCGCAGTCGCTCACTCCGTTCCTGCTCGGCGGACGTGTACCCGCCCCTCCGCGCGTACCGCATGAACCCGCCGTACCGCAGGGATCACGAACCGTCACACCCCCTCGGGGTCCACGAGTTCAACCTGGGTAGTGCTCTGACCGGGAAGGTTCGCCGGGTTGTAGGAGCAGCGGCGCGGTGCGTCGTCTACGGCAGAACTTCGTCTGCGCTGCGCGGCTCCTGGCGCTCTTGATGGTTGAGCCGGTGGCGCAGGACGGAGGAGTGGCGGTAGACCTCCTTGCGTGCCCGCATGATGTCGCCCAGCGGCGCGTGAGCGTCTGTCACCCGCCACGGGTTGAAGGAGAGCGCGTCCATCCTCTTGAGGTTGTCGTCCCCCGAGATGTCCTGCCGTGGGAGGCGCAGCTTGGCGACCGTGACGAACGGGGACAACTGCTCGGGCCACTCGACGGTAAGGTCCTCGACGGGCATCCGATCCACGTCGGCGCACAGTTGGACTTGGATGTCGAACGCGTAGGGCCGGTCCTGGAGCTCTGCCACCAAGGCCGGCCGGAAGACCTCCGCCGCCGCCGATTCCAGGTCCATGGTGCGCTGGACCACTGCATCGGCGGAGGCGGGGTCGGGGGCGATACGCACCTTGGCGATGTAGTCACCGTGTCGGACCGCGCCTATCGTCCAGTGGGTCGACAGCAGGAGGGGCACTGAGGGCCGCTGTGACGCCTTAAGAAAGGCCAGGAACTCGTCCCATGCCCACTCGTCCTCGCTCAGGGTGCCCTTCCCGGTCACGAAGTCGCGGTAGAAGCGATGCCGACCGGGCGCACCTTGGGCGAAATAGGCCGGTAGTTCGAGGGCGAGCTGCTGGATGAACAGGTAGTGCTCCACGGTGTTGCAGAAGAAGATCGGCGCGTTGACGAGGGCGTAGTCGAAGGTGCGGGTATCGGGCTCGTCCTCCAGGAGAGTCGGGCCGTCGATGTCGAAGATCTTGAGTGCCAATCCGGTCGCGCTGCCGAGCTGCTTGTCGGCTCCGGCATGCGGTGAGGCGTTGGAGAAGCGCATGAGCGCGTCATGTCGTCCTGGTGTGGCGTAGATGCCCTGCGCGTACTCAGCGGGCAGCTGGTCGAGAATCTCGACCTCGCCCCTGACCAGTCCGTAACCCTTGGCATGTGCGTCGCGCACTGCAAGGCCATTGCCTTCGGCCGTAACCGATTCGGTGATGTACTGCTCCGACTTCGCGATCACCGTCCGGAGGTTCTCGTCGAACTGAGGATCAACAGGTACGTCAACGCCCGGAGCGTAAGGAATGAACCGTGATGGCATGACTCGACCAACCCTTGTCGTTTGTGGCTCGCCCCTCGGCGTGGCCGGGAGATGACTTGTACGTGATCGCCACGGCCGCGCCCTCCCGGGCCAGTCGTCGGGCGATGGCCGCGCCGATACCGCGGCTCGCGCCGGTCACCAGGGCGACCTTGCCGCCCAGCTACCCGCTCACAGTGGTGGTCGCGCTCTTCACTTCACCTCGAACTTCGAGGCGTTCTCGGCCAGCCAGTCGTCGAAGCTCTTCAGCGCCGGATTGATCTCGCGCACCCGGTTCAGATCACGGGCGCCGGTGAATTCCTTATCGAAGTCGCCGTAGTACTGGAACATGTTGCCGAGCTCCTCGGCCAACGGAATGTCGAGGGTGCGGAAGAAGTCGTAGGGCACGGACTGGAAGCGCACCGGCTCGCCCAGCGCCGCCGCCAGCTTCTCCGCGTACTGCGCACCGGTCAGATGGTCGCCGGCCAGGCTGACGGTCTGGCCGATGAACGGCGCGCCGCCCTTGAGGATGGCGAAGGCCGTCCGGCCGATGTCCGCCACGTCCACTCCGGCCAGGAGCTTGCCGTCCTCCATCGGCAGGGTCAGCGTCAGTACGCCGTCCTCGCCGCGCTGGGGGCCCATGCCCTGCAGCAGGAAGCCCTGGAAGTAGAAGGTCGTGTTCAGGAAGGTGGTCGGCACCCCGGCCTGCCTGAACAGCTCATTACCCTCACCTTTGACATCGAAGTGCGGCACGTTGTACTTGTCCTGCAGGACCGGCATACGGCCGTCCTCCAGCGGCAGCAGCTCGCGGGTGTCCTCCAGCGTCGACCAGACCACGTGACGCAGCCCGGCGGCCGCGGCGGCCCGGGCCAGAACCTGGATCTCCTCGTTCTCCTTCACCGCAGAACCGTGCGCCCAGAAATTGGTGACCAGGAAGGCGCCGTAGGCACCCTCGAACGCCTTGCGCACCGTCGGCTCGTCGTCGAAGTCCGCCTGCACGACCTCGGCTCCGAGCGCCGCGAGCTCCCGGGCCGCGAGCGAGTCGGGATTCCGGGTGAGCGCGCGCACCGTGAAGCCCGACTCCGGATCGGCCAGGATCGCTCGAGCGGCACCGCCGCCCTGCGCTCCCGTCGCTCCGGCGACTGCGATGACCTTCTTGTTGCTCATGAAAGGTGTCCCTTCCCAGGAGAGGCTTCAGTTGATGCATCAACCACGCTATCTAAAGTCGGTTGATGCATCAACCTGATGTGCGCGATCGAGCCATGACCGTTTCGCGGGGCCGACAGAGTCTTCACCCGAACAGGACCGCTGCATCAGACGGACCAAACGATCATGACTGGCCATCCGCACTGTGCGTCGGCTGATACGAACGCCGGTCGGCGGGACGAGGCTGTCCCCCGACGACGGCCGCACCCGTCCGCGAGGGGAGCCATGCACCCGGTGATCGTGAAACGACCACGCACAGACGCCTGTCCTGGGCGATGGTGCGCCCTGCTGACGGGGCGGTGCCGCGCCCACGGGTGACCCCAATCTGACGCAAGAGGGCTTCTGAAAAGCCTGCATGGCCATGGAGAGGTAACTGGCTGTCCGTGGGCTCAAGGGAGTCCACGGACAGTTCGCTGTGTGACCTCCGTGAAGGCAGTACAGCTCACCAAACCAACGAATATTGGATCAGAGTTGCCATACACCAAGAGACATGACAGGGCAGCCGTCAGGCGTCTGATACCTCTACTCACAGGAACCCTGGTCCTCGCCGGCACACTGGCGCCCGCCCGGGCCGAGACCGCCGACACCCCCGGCTACGCCGCCGGCACCTACGTGGTGAAGCTCGCCGACCAGCCGGTCGCCACCTACCAGGGCGGCCTGAAGGATCTGAAGCGGACCGCCCCAGCCCCGGGAGACCGGCTCAGGACAGGCACGAACACCGTCCGGGCGTACCTACGGCACCTCGACTCCCGCCGCGACGAGGTACTCGACGAAGTCCCCGGCATCCAGAAGCTGTACAAGTACGACTACACCTTCAACGGCTTCGCCGCGAAACTCACCGCCCGCCAGGCCATGGAACTGGCCGCCACCCCCGGCGTGATCTCACTGACCCGGGACAAGGCCGAGCGTCTGACCCCGGCCCTCGACAACGACAGCAGCTCGGGCGGTGCCGGTCGGAACACGACGACGGCCGAAGGCGCGGCCGAGGCCGAGCTGCCCACACCCGACATCCCCCACTTCCTCGGCCTGGACGGCGACAAGGGCCTCTGGTCCAAGCTCGGCGGCCCGGCACACGCCGGCGAGGGCATGATCATCGGCGTCGTCGACCTCGGCATCGATCCGACGAACCCGATGCTCGCCCCGCTCTCGGAACCCCGCCCCGACGCCGACCTCATCGCCAAGAAGTGGCACGGCTCCTGCGACGAGGGCGACGACCCCGCCCACAAGGTCACCTGCAACAACAAGCTCATCGGCGCCCAGTGGTTCCGCAAGGGCGTCCCCGACCCCACCGCCCAGGACGTCCCGTCCCCCACGGACATCAACAGTCACGGCACTCACACCGCCACCACCGCCGCCGGCAACCACGACACCCCGGCAGAGGTACCCGGCCTCGGTGTGCGCGGCAAGGTCAGCGGTATCGCCCCGGCGGCCCGGGTGGCCGCGTACAAGGCGTGCTGGCACGACGGGTGCTGGACCTCGGACACCACGGCGGCCGTCGACAAGGCCGTGGCGGACGGCGTGGACGTCATCAGCTACTCCATCGGCGGGGCCCTCACCACCTCCACCTCCATGGAAGCGATGTTCAACGCCGCGAAGGCGGGCGTGTTCGTCTCCGCCGGCGCCGGCAACAGCGGGCCCGGCACGGTGGGCAACACCGCACCGTGGATCACCACCGTCGCCGGGGAGACGGACGACACCGGCTACACCTCGAACCTGGTCCTGGGCGACGGCCGCCGCTTCCGCCACGACAAGTTGCAGGCCGCCGTCCCCACCGCGCCGCTGGTCGACGCCGGTGAGGTGCGCAAGCCGGACGCGGATGCCGCACAGGCCGCGCTGTGCACGCCGGGCACGCTCGATCCCGGCAAGGTGAAGGGGAAGATCGTCGTCTGCGACCGGGACGACGACCAGTTCATCCCGTACCAGATCAAGGAGGTCAAGACCGCGGGCGGCGTGGCCGTGACCCTGGCCAACACGGCGACCAGTACCCAGGACTTCTCCTACTACATCTACGGCCTGCCCATGATCCAGCTGACCCGGGCGGACGCGAAGACGGTCAAGGAGTACGCGGCCGGCTCCGGCGCCACCGGCGAGCTCGCCTCCGGCACCGCCCCCGTCCGCGCTCCGCAGGTCACCGCGTCCTCCTCCGGCGGCCCCGACCCCTACAGCGGCGGCGACTTGCTCAAGCCGGACATCGCCGCACCGGGCCGCCTGGTCCTGGCGGGCACCGTGCCCGGCGGGGCCCTCGGGTACCCGGACCGCTTCGGCTTCATGTCGGGCACGTCGATGGCGACGCCGCACATATCCGGCCTCGCGGCCCTGCTGAAGCAGCTGCACCCGGACTGGTCGCCCATGGAGGTCAAGTCGGCGCTGATGACCACGGCGACGACCACCGACAACGAGGGCAAGCCCATCGGCCGGGAGAACGCCGACCCCGCGACCCCGCTCGACTACGGCGCCGGCTCTCCCCGGGCCGCCCTGGCCGCCGACCCCGGCCTGGTCTACGACTCCACGTCCGCGGACTGGACGTCGTACCTCTGCGGGCTGGGACTACGGCCGACCGCAACGGACGGCGGCGCCTGCGCGACCGCCCGTCCTGCCGACCCCAGCGATCTGAACCACCCGTCGATCGCGGTCGGTGACCTGGCCGAGCGGCAGACCGTGACCCGTACGGTCACCAACGTCGGCACGGACATCGCCACGTACGAGGCGACACTCCGGACGCCGCCCGGCTACAAGGCCGAGGTCACCCCGAAGCGCCTGACCGTGCCCCCGGGCCGTTCGGCGACGTACCGGGTCACCTTCACCCGCACCGACGCCGCCTACGGCGCCTGGTCCTACGGCTCCCTCACCTGGAGCGACGCACACAGTCGGCACCGGGTCAGCAGCCCGATCACGCTGCGCGCCGCCCGCTTCGCCGCACCGGACGAGGTCACTCTCGCCGGTGAGCGGTCCACCCAGCTCGCCGTACGGGCGGGCTGGAGCGGTGAACTGACCGCTCGGGCCGAGCTGTACAAGGCTGAAAAGATCACCGGCACCCTCACCGGCGAGGACCAGTCGGGCTCCCCCGCGCCCACCGGTGACGCCGCCGCGAAGATCCCGCTGCACGTCCCGGAGGGCGCCCCGTTCACCCGGGTCGCGGTCGACCCGGCGGACCAGCTGCCCGGCAGCGTCGTCTACGTCAACGCCGTCGACCAGAACGGCGTTTCCTTCACCGCCGGGCCGGACAACGGCGCGGAGTTCGTCGACCTGCCGCCCGGCGACTACGACGTCTACGTGGTGCAGTACAACGCACCGAACGGCACCGGCAGCCAGCCGTACACGCTGCTCCTGTGGAAGGTCGGCCAGACCACCCCTGCCGTCCGGCCCACCGTCACCCCCGCCGCCCAACCCGTCACCCCGGGCGCCCCGCTCGGACTGACGGTGGCCTGGCCGGACGCGGTCCCAGGTGAGCGGTATGTCGGCATCGTCGAGTACGGCGACGGATCCCAGGACTTGGGCCGCACCAGGCTGGCCGTCACGCCGTAACACCCGACGACAGCACTGGGCGACCGTCCGTGAACCGGACAGTGGGAGAGCGTGGCGGGAACCACCATGGACCAGAACGAGATGACGCATCAACCATCGATGCGTCGATTTCCACTCACCGCCCGACCTCGGACGGCGGGCCGAGGCGTTACGGCATCAGGGGCGATCCGTCTCCAGCCGATCCAGGATGCGTTCACACAGCGCGGTGAGCGTGTCGAGCTCTTCGGGACTGAGGGGGTCGATGATCAGCCGGCGCACGGTGGCGACGTGCTGGGGGGCGGCCGTCTCGATGGCCGCACGGCCGACGGGGGTGACGACCACATGGACGCCGCGCCCGTCCTTGGGGCACTCCACCCGGCTCACCAGGCCGCGTTTGGCCATGCGGCGGAGATGGTGGGACATACGGCTCCGCTCCCACTGCACCACGTTGGCCAGGTCCTGGAAGTGCCGCAGCCCGTCAGGTGCGTCGGTGAGGGCCACAAGAACGACGTAGTCCGCGATGGACAGGTCCCCGCAGTCCTGCAGCGTACGCGCCAATGCACCGGGGAGCTTCTGGTGGACGCCGACGAAGGCGCGCCAGGCGCGCTGTTCGGGCGGGGTGAGCCAGCGTGTTTTTACCTTCATGCGAACCAACTTTAACCGATGGTTGACACATCATCCATAGTTGGCGTAGAAGTTGACGCATCACAGGAACGGCGCAACTTCCATACGCCTTCCATCCCCCCGTAGGAGATCCCCATGAGCGAGTCCCCGAAGACCGGCCTGAACGCCCTGCTGACCCCCGAGGAGAGCGTCCTGCTGCTGATCGACCACCAGCCGTTCCAGTTCGCCAACCTGCACAGCCACGAGCCGACGATGATCGTCAACAACACCGTCGGGCTGGCCAGGACCGCCAAGGCATACGGCGTCCCGACGATCCTGACCACGGTCGTGGAGGAGCGCGGCGGCCTCATAATCCAGGGCCTCCAGGACGTCTTCCCCGACCAGAAGCCGATCAACAGGACGACCCTCAACTCCTGGGAGGACCAGCGCGTGGTGGACGCCGTCAAGGCGACCGGGCGCAAGAAGCTGATCATCGCCGGCCTGTACACCGAAATCTGCGTGGCCTTCCCCGCCCTGCAGGCAGCCGGCGAGGGCTACGACGTCTACGTCGTCACCGACGCCTCCGGAGGCGTGTCGGCCGAGGCCCACGACATGGCCGTACGCCGCATGGTCCAGGCGGGAATCGTCCCGATCACGTGGCTGGCCGTCCTCGCCGAGTTGCAGCGCGACTGGGCCCGCACCGACCTCGTCGCGCCCGAAGACCTGGCGGCGCTCATGGGGTACTCCGGCGGCGCCGGAGTGGCGTTCGCCTGGGAGATGCAGCTCCTCAACACGCCCGTTCCCAACGAGACCGCCGTCGGAATGTAAGGCCGGACCGAGGCAACGGGGCGGCACCGGCGCCAGTGCCGCCCCGTGCTCGGGCGCCGAGACCTTTCGCGCATCCCTCCCGGCTCGGCTCCGTCGATGGCGCGGTGTCAGGCGGCCATCGACCGGAGTGAGGCACCGTGTCCGCAGGGCACCGAACCACACCTGTTCAGTCCGTCGATCCAGAAGGGTGCCCCCCATGGCAACCGCCCCCGCCGTGCCTCTCGTTGGCCCTCTCGTCCCTCCGAAACTGATCGCGACGGACCTTGACGGCACGCTGCTCCGCAGCGACGGAACTCTGTCGGACCGCACCCGGGCCGCCTTGACGGCAGCCGAGCAGGCCGGGATCCGCGTGGTGCTGGTCACGGGCCGCCCGCCGCGCTCCGTACCGGAGTTGCTGGCCGCCATCGGGCCGCATTTCGTCATCGCCGCCAACGGCGCGGCCGTCTACGCCCCTGACGGAACTCTGGCGCACCTGTCCCCGATCCGGCCCTTGGCGGCCACCCGGCTCATCTCCCGCGTGCGCTGGGCGCTGCCCGGGACCGCTTTCGCCGTCGAGTACGACGCGGCATTCGGCCACGAACCTGCCTACCCGACCTGGTCGTTCGGTGAGGAGGCCGCCGAACCGGTCGGCACCGCCGGGGAACTGCTCACCCGTGTCCCGGGCAGGCCGGTGCTGAAGATCCTCGCCTACCACCCGACGCTGCCCCTCGCCGATTTCTACGAGCGAGCGCGGCGCACCGCGGGCAGCAACGCCGAGACCACCTACTCCACCGGACTGTCGTTGGTGGAGTTCAGCGCACCCCGCGTCACCAAGGCCACCACCCTGCTCGCGTGGAGCGACCGGCTCGGCGTCGGCAGCCACGAGATCGCCGCCTTCGGCGACATGCCCAACGACCTGCCCATGCTCACCGCGGTGGGTCACTCGTACGCCATGGCCAACGCCCACCCGGACGTCCTACGGGCGGCACGCCATCGCGCCCCCGCCAACGACGAGGACGGCGTCGCCCAGGTGGTGGAACGTTTCGTCGACGCACTCGTACGCCGACCGTCCCGGCGCATCCCCTCGGTGTGGACCCTCTGGAACGACTCCGACGACCCCGCCGACGCGCTCGACTGACGCCCGCCGGGGCCCTCTCCCGAGTCCGACCGCGCCCATCGGGCGACGAACGTCTGAAGGGAACATGAGCATGGCTGAGAGCACGGATGCCCGAGGGATCAGGCCCGCGTCCGTCGGGCGCCGGAGTCTTCTGGCCGGGACGGTGGCGGCGGCAGGTACCGCCATTGCCACCGGGCTGCCTGCCACCGCACAGGCCGCCACGACGGCGGTGACCGAGCCCGCCCGCTTCCCCGCGGGGCGGCCGCTGCTGATCCGCGGCGCCACCGTCGTGACGATGGACAGGGTGCGCGGGATCCTGCCCGACACCGACGTCCTCGTGGTGGACAAGAGGATCAAGGCCGTGGGCAAGAGGCTGGCCGCGCCACAGGCCACAGCGGTCATCGAGGCCAAGGGTGCCCTGCTGATCCCCGGCTTCGTCGACACCCACCGCCACATGTGGCAGTCCACTCTGCGCGGCATCGGCGTCGACTGGACACTGAACGACTACTTCGGCGCGATGCAGGCCCTGCTCCCCCACCTCCGCCCCGAAGACGTCTACGCCGGCAACCACCTCGGCATGGTCGAGGCGGTGGCCGACGGCGTCACCACCGTCGTGGACTGGTCCCACGGGAGCTCCACGCCCGCCCATGCCGACGCCGCGGTCGACGCCCTGACGGCCGTGCCCGGGCGAGCGCGGTGGGCGTACGGCCGGTTCGGCTTCGACACCTCCTGGGTCACCAGCGGGGAGGTCGAGCGCATCCGGGCGGCGCGGTTCAGCAGCGACGACCAACTCGTGACCATGCAGCTGGCCCTGGACCTGTCATCGGACGATTTCGCCGCCGCCGCCGCCGTCGCCGCCCTGCGCCACGCCGGGCGGCAGTCCCTGCCCGTCACCATGCACACCGGAATCTTCGGCTTGAACCCGGACGCACTCATCGCCCACCTGGCGGACAACGGTTTCCTGAGCCCCACCACGACACTCGTCCACGCCGCCACCCTCACCGACGACTCCTACCGCCGGATCGCCGACAGCGGAGCGTTCGTGTCACTGTCGGCGGAGAGCGAACTCAACGCGGGGCAGGGCTATCCGCCCACGGGCGCGGCCCGCCGCTTCGGCATCCCCATCTCCCTGTCCATGGACACCGTGGTGTGGTGGAGCGGCGACATGTTCTCCGCGATGCGCGCGACCCTCAGCGCCGAACGCGGACTGACCCACCTGCGGGCCCACGCCCGCGGCGAGCAGGTGACCGGCCATGACCTGCGCGCCGCCGACGTCCTGCACTACGCCACGCTCGGCGGCGCCGAGGCCCTGGGCATGGCCGACCGGATCGGCTCCATCACCCCGGGCAAGCTCGCCGACCTCGTCCTGCTCCGGCAGGACACACCGTCCATGACACCGGTGAACCATCCCGTCGGGCACCTGGTGTTCCAGGCCGGGCGCGGGGACATCGACACCGTGATCGTGGGCGGCCGGGTGCTCAAGCACCGCGGCGAACTGATCGGGCTCGACCTCGTACGCGCGCGACGACTCGCCGAGGCGTCGCGCGACCACTTCCGTGCCGCCGTCGGGGAAACAGCCTGGCAGCGATTCGTCGACCCGCCTCGCACCTGAACCCGTCGGCGCGCGCCTTCATCTCGGCGGGTGCAAGTCGTTCCGGGCCTCGTCCGCCCGGCGCGCCGGGCGGCCTCGCAGCCATGTCTCCCAGGAGTGGCCCGCGCGTTTCCCGACGGATATCACCCGCTCGACTCCGGGGGCGGAGCCGTTCTTCACGGTCGTGGTCAGCAGGCCGAAATGGACGGCCACGGTCACCACAAGGGCCCCTGACCAGCATCTCCAGCAGCGCCTTGCCCTCCCGGTCCGCGGGGGCGGGAGTGTCAGGCGGTGCGTTCTGGCCGCGTCCCACAGCGGCATGACGAGCGTGTGCCGCGGTTCCGGGCCGACGGGTTCCGCGGACGCGACGGTGGCCGCCGTTGTCCCTGCGGGCAGGGCGCAGGGCTCCCTGCGCGGCAGAAAGGGCATGGCACTCCTCTGCGGACGGCGAGATTGCCGGCGGGTCATGGGTCCGGTTACGCGCGCTGGGCGGACTCGATGCGGGGGTTCCCGCGAGGTGCCGAGCTTCTTGACCGGCAGGCGGCGAGCCAGTTCAGCGCCGTCGTCCAAGGAGAGACGGACCGGAGCGGGGACCCGTCCGGCGATGTCGGTCAGCCGGTCCGCGTATGGCCCGGTACTTCGTTCCACACCCTGCAAAGGCCCCAGGCCGATCCCGGTGATCACGACCGCCTCACGACCGGTCACCGAGCCCGCCGCGTTCTGGCTCCGCCGATGCCGGTGCGCACCGTGATGACGGTCTTGACCTCGGTCGCCCCTCGTACGGTGCCGTTCACGACGGCCGGTGCCTCCTCCAATGGGACCCGGGTGATCGGCGGCGGGGCGACGTGTCCGGTGCCGATGGCCTCCGCGACACGGTCGAGGAGGTGGCCCGAGGCCGACAGCACGAAGTTGATCTCGGTGACGTCCACGGCTTCGAGCGCTCCCACATCGGCCACGAACCTCGTCGTGACCGCCGAGCCGCCCGGGCGGACTAGCTTGGCCAGCGAGGCGAAGCGGTCCGCTTCGCTCACGAGGTCGATCAGCGCGTCGATGCCGTCGGGATGCGCCCGCTGCACCGCTTCCGGCAGGGAGACCGTCGTAGGGTCGATGATCTCCGCGGCGCCGTATCGGCGCATCCGTTCGGCGGCGATGCCTGGCGCGACGGCGATCACGTGCGCGCCCGCCCCGACCGCGAACTGGGTCACCATGGAGCCGACACCGCCCCGGGCACCCACGATCAGGACCGTCCTGCCCTGGAGCGGTGCGAGCATGTCCGTCACGGCGAGACCCGTCATGCCGATCGTCGGCAGTGCCGCCGCCACGTCCAGGTCCATGGCGTCCGGGACCCGGGTGAGCGGCGCGTCCTCGTCGACGGCGACGTACTCCGCGTACGTTCCCGTCGACCCGATCGGCGGGATCATCAGCTGCCCGAAGACCACGTCCCCCGGAGCAAACCTGGTCGTGCCCTCGCCGACGGTCTCGACGATGCCCGCGCCGTCAGTGCCCAGCACCATCGGGAACGTGCCGGGGAGCATGATGCGCCAGTCGCCGTTCGCGAGACTCCGGTCGATGGGGTTGACGGCCGCTGTCCGCAGCCTGATCAGCAGTTGGCGGGGCCCTGGTCGTGGGGTGGGCACCTCGCCCAGGACCGCCGTCTGTCCGTAGTCGTTCACGATCACCGCGCGCATGGCTCTCCTCGCGGACGGGTGGGGCCGTCTCGCGGGAAAGTGTCGTGCCGGCAACGGGGCGCTCGTATCAGCCGACGCACAGTGCGGATGGCCAGTCATGACCGGCGCCCCGAACGGGTCAGGACACTAGCTCCCGTCGTCCGGCAGTACGGCGTCGAGCTGACCGCGTGCGCCGATGCCGAGCTTCATGAAGACCTTGCGCAGGTGGTACTGCACGGTCCGCGCGCTGATGAACAACCGCGTACCGATCTCCGCGTTCGACAACCCCGCACGGGCGAGTCGGGCGATCTGGGCTTCCTGCGGCGTGAGTTCCTTCCGGGTGTCGTCGGTGCGCTTGCGAGCAGTGGCCCCGGTGGCGAGCAACTCGCGCCGGGCGCGGTCGGCATAGGCGTCGGCGCCCATCGTCACCAGCATGTCGTGGGCGGCGGACAACTGCTCCCGCGCATCGGCCCGCCGCTTCTCGCGACGCAGCCATTCGCCGTACAGCAGGTGCGCCCGGGCGAGTTCCACCCGAATGCGGGTACGGCCGAGGAGCTCGATCGACTCCTCGTAGAACCCCTCGGCGTCACTCCCCTGGGCGAGGAAGGCACGCACCCGGGCCTCGATCCCGCGCGACCAGTCCGTCGGCGCCGTACGCGTGCGCTCGGACAGCCACTCGAGTACGTGGTCCACGGTCCCTCGGTCACCGGTGCGGGCCGCCGCCTCCGCCAGCTCGGGCACGACGAACGGTCCCAGTCCGCACGGGTCTTGTTCGAACACCTCCCGGGCGGCGACGAGCGCCTCACCGTGGCGGCCGAGGCCGTTGTGGAGGATCGCGTTCATACAGCCCACGAACGGCATGACGGCCCCGTTCCCCTGATCAGGCACCGCCCGCCGGCTCGCATCGGCCAGTTCCCGCACGCGCGTCTCCTGCCCGCGCCACGCCATCAGCATCATCTCGGGAAGCGGGAAGTACGGGTTGCCCGTCGCCTCGGTGAGAATGCAGTACTCCGCGATCACCTCCCGCGCGCTCGCGAACTCTCCGGCGAGAACCTGCCCAAGGCCCAGGACGCTGAGTGCGACCCGCAACTGCCCCAGCGCACCCGTCCCGCGAGCGACCCGATCCTGGCGTGTGGCGATCGTGAACGACGCCTCCGCGTCCCACAGTTCCATGGCGAGAATGACCGCGGCTCTGCCGCTCACGAGCCGGCCCCCGTCGCCGTCCGGTCCGCTGATCATGCGCAGTGCCTCGGCGAGCATCGGCCCCGCCACCGCGTACCCTTTCGTGGCCCGCGCCAGCCAACCGTCGAGCAACACGTCGACCGCGCGCGGCGGTTCGGGAGCGGCAGGCGCGTTGCGCGCGGCTTCGACAACCGCGGAGAAGCTGCTCGAGCCCTCCAGCGCGTCGCCCATCACGGCCGCCACCAGCGCCTCCAGGTAGATCTCACGCGTCAGGGCGGGATCGAACGGTTCCCTGTGCCGGGCCGCGCCGAGAAGGATCCGAGCCGCCTCGGGCATGCGTTGCTGCTCCAGCGCGATCCGACCGCGCAGGTGCTCAGCCTGGGCCGTCCGCAGGACGTCCGGCGGACCCGTCTCGGCCGCCTCCAGCAGCCTCAGCGCGTCGTCGGGGGCGTCGGAGTCGAGCTTGGCGCGGGCCGCCGTGAGCATCCGCTCCGCGCGGCGCGCGGGACCCGGTGTCAGGAGCGCCGCGTGTTCGAGGAACGCCGCCGTCGCGGTGAGGCCGCCGCGTGCCAGTGCGCGGTCGGCGGAGCGCTCGAGTTCCTCGGCGACGTTCTCGTCGGGCCGCGTCGCGGCCAGGGCGCGATGCCAGGCGCGGCGGTCGGGATCCTGCTCCGGATCGGTGGCCTCCGCCAGTGCCCGGTGTGCCTCCCGGATCTCCTGCGGTGCGGAGGAGTTCATCAGCGCCGAGCGGACCAGCGGGTGCCGGAACCGTACCTGGGGGTGAACCTCGACCAGACCGGTCTCCATCGCGGCGGTTATGGTCTCGCACGGGATGCCGAGCAGCGCAACCGCCCGGTTCAGCAGCGTCAGGTCGCCGACGGGGTCCATGGCTGCGAGGAGCAGCAGGCGCCGGGGCTCGGCCGGGAGCGCGTCGATCCGGCGCCGGAAGCTCTCCTCGATCTTCTTCGACAGGGGCCCGGCACCGCGCCGTATCCCCAGACCGCCGGCGATCTCCGCCGGCGACATCCCGTGCAGCAGCTCCAGCAGGGCCAGCGGATTGCCGCGGGTCTCGCTGATGACCTGGTCACGGATGCGTTCGTCCAGCGGTCCGGTACCCACCGAGTCGAGCAGTGTGCGGGCGTCCTCGTCCGCCAGGCCCTCGACGACGAGTTGCGGCAGACCCACTAGGTCCCGGCTCGGCCGACGGGTGGCGAAGACGAGCCCGACCGACTCCCTCTCCAGCCGACGGGCGACGAACGCGAGCACCTGCGCCGAGGCGCGATCAAGCCATTGCTCATCGTCGATGACGCAGATCAGCGGCTGTTCCTCGGCGACATCGGCAAGCAGACCCAGGACGGCCAGGCCTCCGAAGAAGCGATTCGGAGCCTTTCCCGGGCTGATACCGAAGAACGTGCGCAGGGCGTCGCGCTGCGGAGCCGGCAGGCGGTCCAGCCGGTCCAGCGTGGGCGCCAGCAACTGGTGCAGCGCGGCGAACGGCAGATCCATCTCCGCCTGTACACCGGTGGCGCGCACGATACGAACACCCGATGTCTCGTCGACGAGCCAGTCCAGAAGCGCCGTCTTGCCGACGCCCGGCTCACCGCTGACGACGAGTGCCCGGCTCTCCCCCGCGCGAACGGCGTCCACGAGGGCGCTGAGGGCCTCGCGCTCACGACGTCGGCCTATCAGCCGCGTACAACTGCCGCCCGCAACCGGACGGATGTCCCCTGACGATATTGACCGGGCGTCTCCCATGCGGCCCAAGAATACCTGTGGCCAAGGCATGCGCAGGATGCCCTCTCGTCCCTCATGACCAGGTAGGACTTGTCCAGGACAGCCAGGTCAGGCCGGTCGTGCGGACACCGGTCGACGCCTGGCGCGCGGAGCGGAGAACCGCCTCCGCGCATGGGGAGAGTCGATGCCATACATCCGACCTGTTGCGGCGTCAGAAACCCTCGGGAAAGCTCTGTCACACCCGCGTTCGCCGCATTGCCAGGTGACCGGCCGTGGCCGAGAGTCATGAACTGTCCCCCAGGGAAAGGCTGTACCGCCCTATGACCTCCTTCCTCCCCGCGCCCGCCTGGCTGGCCGACGCCGTCTTCTACCAGATCTATCCGCAGTCGTTCGCGGACTCGAACGGCGACGGCATCGGCGACTTCAACGGCATCGCCGAACATCTGGACCATCTGGCCTGGCTCGGGGTGAACACGGTCTGGCTCAACCCGTGCTTCGCCTCGCCGTTCGGCGACGCCGGGTACGACGTCGCCGACTATCTGACCGTCGCCCCACGCTACGGCTCCAACGAGGACCTGGCGAAGCTCGTCGACCACGCGGGCCGCCGCGGCATCCGCGTACTCCTCGATCTGGTCGCCGGTCACACCTCCGACGAGCACCCGTGGTTCAAGGCCTCGGCGAACGACCCGAACGACCACCGCTACATCTGGACGTCGGAGGGTGCGGAGGGCCACCCGGACCGCTTCGTGGCCTCGCCCGGCAGCCGGCCGGGCGCGTATCTGCCGAACTTCTTCGCCTTCCAACCCGCCCTCAACTTCGGCTACGCACGCGAGAATCCGGCCGAGCCGTGGCGTCAGCCGGTGGACGCGGAGGGCCCGCGCGCCAACCGCGAGGCCCTGCGCACGATCATGGACCACTGGCTGCGGCTCGGTCTGTCGGGCTTCCGCGTCGACATGGCCGCGTCGCTCGTCAAGGACGACCCGGACAAGGCCGAGACGAGCAGGCTCTGGACGGAGCTGCGGCACTGGCTGGACCGTGCGCACCCGGACGCGGTGCTGCTCTCGGAGTGGGGTGATCCGGAGGTCTCCGTCCCGGCGGGCTTCCACACGGACTTCTTCCTCCAGTTCGGCGGCCCCACCGACGGCCTCCCGCTGCGCTCGTTGTGGAGCAACGGCACCGGCACGGTCAATCTCGCATGGGACCCGCTCGACTGCTTCTTCGACCCGAGCGGCAAGGGCTCGCCGCGCCCGTTCGTCGAAGCCTGGCAGCGCGCTTCCTCGGCGCTCGGCAGCAGCGGCTTCATCTCCCTGCCCACCGCCAACCACGACTTCTCCCGCCTCAACTGCGGGCCCCGCACGGCCGAACAGCTCCCGGCCGCGTTCGCCTTCCAGCTCACCTGGCCCACCCTGCCCGCCATCTACTACGGCGACGAGATCGGCATGCGCTTCGTCCCGGACCTGCCCGACACCGAGGGCAGCGTGCTCGGGCCCCGCTACAACCGCGCCGGCTCCCGCACCCCCATGCAGTGGGACGAGGGCCCGAACGCCGGTTTCTCCGCGTCCGACCACCCCTACCTCCCGGTCGATCCCGCCCCCGACCGGCCCACCGTCGCCGCCCAGCGCGCCGACGACACGTCCCTCCTCCATCTCGTCCGCCGCCTCATCACCCTCCGCACGACGACCCCGGAGCTCGGTTCGAGCGGCTCGGTGGAGGTCCTGCACGCCGGATACCCGTTCGTGTACGTACGCGGCGGGCGGTATCTCGTAGTCGTCAATCCCCAGCAGGGTCAAGCGAGTTGCTCCCTGGACGGCATCCGGCCCGGCTCGCCCCTGGAGGTTTCAGGTGTCGAGAGCGGCGGAAGTGACGGACGTACGGTCACGGCCCAGGGCTTCGGGTACGGGATCTTCGAGCTGAGCCCGTGAGCCCGTGAGCGCGTGGAGCCCGCCGGACGCGGGGCGGCGGCGAGCAGTGCCTCGGATCCGGTGGCGACCGTGGCTCAGCCCCCCAGCCGGAGACCCGCGAGCCAGATGTCGGGCGAGGTCGACTCCCGGCGCTCGGGCGTGTCCGTCGGGCCGGGACCGGGCCTCGCGGCGGCCGACGCCTCGGCTGTGCCGGCCTTCGGCCGTCTGCGGAGCGCGAACGGCAGCGCGAGCGGCGGGGCGAGTGCCTTCCTGGGGCGCGGTGCGGGAACGGTGGCGGTCATGGGGACCTCCCATGTCGTAGGGGTACTTCCACCCCACCGACGAACCGTTCCTACGCCGATCGACACTCCGCGAGCCGCTTCTCCAGAAAACGCCGCTCGGCCTCGTTCTCCACCAGCTCCAGCGCCTTTCCGTACGCCTCGGCCGCTTCCTCCGTACGTCCCGTCCGCCGCAGGAGATCCGCGCGGGTGGCGGGCAGCAGGTGGTAGCCCGCCAGGTCTCCTTCCTTCTCCAGCTCCGCCACCAGGGCCAGCCCCGTCTCGGGGCCTTCGGCCATGCCGAGGGCCACCGCGCGGTTCAGCCGCACCACGGCGGACGGCACGAAGCGCGCCAGCTCTCCGTAGAGCGCGGCGACATCGGCCCAGTCCGTCTCCTCGGCCGTGGCGACGGTGGTGTGGCAGGCGGCGATGGCGGCCTGGATCTGGTACGGGCCGGGGCGGCCGCGGCGCAGCGCGGTCTCCAGCAGGGCGGCGCCCTCGTCGGCCTCGGCCCTGTCCCACGCCGTGCGGTCCTGGTCCTCCAGCGTGACCAGCTCTCCCGCGGCATCCACGCGCGTGTTCCGCCGGGCGTCGTGCAGCAGCAGAAGCGCGAGCAGGCCCAGTACCTCGGGTTCGTCGGGCATGAGGCGGGCCAGGACGCGGGCGAGGCGGATGGCCTCCGCACTGAGGTTCGTCCGCATCAGATCGGCGCCGGATGTGGCGGCGTACCCCTCGTTGAAGAGCAGGTAGACCACGCCGAGGACGCCCGTGGTGCGTTCCGGCAGCAGATGCGCGGGCGGTACGCGATACGGGATACCGGCGTTGCGGATCTTCCGCTTGGCCCGGACCAGGCGCTGCGCCATCGTCGCCTCGGGCACCAGGAAGGCCCGGGCGATCTCCGGCGTGGTGAGGCCCGCGAGGGCCCGCAGGGTCAGTGCCACCCGGGCCTCGATGGGCAGCGCGGGGTGGCAGCAGGTGAAGATCAGCCGCAGCCGGTCGTCCCGCACCCCGCTTCCGTCGCCCTCGTCGTCGTATTCGGGGTCGTAGGGCCCCTCGTCCCGCGCCAGCACGGCCACCTCCCGCAGCTTCTGCGCCCCCACCGCCTGCCGGCGCAGCACGTCCAGAGCGCGGTTGCGCGCGGTCGTGGTCAGCCAGGCGCCGGGCCGGCGCGGCACTCCGTCGCGCCGCCACCGGTCCAGCGCCTGGGTGAAGGCGTCCTGCGCGCACTCCTCGGCGAGGTCCCAGTCGCCGGTCACCCGGATCAGGGTGGCGACGACCTGGCCCCATTCCTCGCGGAAGGCGGCGGCGACCGCCTTCTCCACCTCGTCCACGTCGGTCACTCCCAGACCGGCCGTACCTCCACCGAGCCGCCGCCCAGCGCGGCGGGGTGCCGCGAGGCGAGCGCGATGGCCTCGTCGAGGTCGGCGACCTCGATGATGTCGAAGCCCGCGATGTACTCCTTGGACTCGATGAACGGCCCGTCGCTCAGCAGGACTTCGTCGCCCTGGACGCGCACGGTGGTGGCGTCGGTTGCGGGCCGCAGCCGAGCGCCGCCCTTCACCACGCCGCTGCCGCGCACCTCGTCGATGTACGAGGTGAAGCCCGGATGCCCGGCGATCTCCTCGGGGCTGAGCTCCACGCCGCCGACAGGGGTGCAGATGAACATCACGTACTTCATGACCGGCCCTCCGTACTTTCGGCGGTTCCGGCGACTCCGGCGTCGAACGGCACCGAGGCGTGCTCGTGGACGATCAGCCACCGGTCGCCGAAGCAACGGTAGCCGGTGGTCGAGCGCACCGTGCTGTCGAGCGGCTGACCGTCGACACCCGTCGCGCGGATCCGGACGAGCGCGTGGCTGAACGCGATGCTCTCGTCCACCCGGACGCGGAATTCGAGCACCTCGCGCTCCACGGGCCCGGTCACGGTGGCGAACCACCACTCCTGGGCCTTCCTGAGGGCGCCGATCCCGCGCTGCTCCGGTCCGCTCATGGGATGGAACACCTCCACGTCCGGCGCGTAGCAGGCCATCCGCCGGTCGATGTCCCGCTCGCGGGCGGCCAGCGTCAGCTCGTCGTCAAGCCGACGGATCTCCCCCTCGGCCTCCTCGTCCTCCCCGAACGCCCGCACCTCCATGGCCCCGATGGTCGCCACGGGATGCTTCGCGGCCGCCTCGATCGCCTCCTCCATGCTGTCGCACTCAAGGATGTCGTACCCGGCGACGTACTCCTTCGTCTCCGCGAACGGCCCGTCGGTGCGCAGCACTTCGCCGCCGCGCACCCGTACGGTGACCGCCTCGGCGGGGTTCTGCAGCCGGTGGCCGTGCAGTCGTACGCCGCGCTGGGCGCTCAACTCCTCGACCCACGGCTCGACGGGTGCCATGCCGGAGGTGTCGGCGGTGTCGTCACCGCAGACCAGCAGCATGTACTTCATGTTTCCTCCCGGTGCTCATGTGGTCCGTGCACCCCACCGACGAACGGACCGGCGCCGGATCGACACATCCCCCATGATTGCTCCGGGCGAGGTGGCCGCCGTCACAGGAACGGGGTGCCCGGGTCGACGCCCGACAGGACGCGGCCGTAGATCTCCATGTTGGTGCCGGGATTGACGAAGGAGTGCAGGCACAGCGCGTGGATGTCGCGGGCGATGCGCTGCATGGGCACCTCCTGCCGGAGGGAGGAAGCGCCGGCCGCGGACGCGAGCAGGTCCACGGCTTCCTTGCAGAGACGGGTCAGATAGCCGCTCTCGGCACGGATCCGGGCCCGTTCCCTCGGGGTGTACGGGACTCCGTCGCGGGCCTTGGTCTCGATCTCGGCGGTCAGCCTGGCGGCCAGCAGCTCGGCGCTGGAGATCCTCAACTGCGCCTCGGCCGCCTGCAGATGGGTGACGGTCGCCTCGTTCTGCCGCTCGTAGAAGGTGTACGTGATGCCGCGCCGATGAATGAGTTCGCCGAACTCCGTCATCGCCGCCCGGGCCAGGCCCAGCGCCACCGGGGCCGCCCAGGCGCAGAACAGCAGCAGCACCGGCATCCGGTAGAAGGGGTCGTCCGCGTTGGCCTTCGACGGGAACCGTCCGTCGAGCAGTGGCCCGACCGGGAGCATGCGGTGTGCGGGGACGGGAATGTCCCGGGCCACGACGGTGTTGCTACCGGTACCGGCCAGGCCAGTGACATGCCAGTCGTCCAGGATCTCCAGCTCGGACATCGGGACTGCGGCCCACAGGATCTCCGGCGGCCCCTCCGGGGACTGCCCGTCGGCCGGGGTCACCACGGTCGTCAGCAGCTGCCAGTCGGCGTGGTGGCAGCCGGTCGCGAAGGCCGAGGAGCCGTTCACCAGATACCCGCCGTCGTACGGCACCGCCGTGGCGCCGGGGATCAGCGTGCCGCCGATCCTGGCGTCCGGACCGCCGGCGCCGGTGAAGAACTCGTCCTGCGTCTCGTCGGGGAAGAGCGCCGCGATGTACGAGACCCCCGCCTGACTCAGCGTCATCCACGCCGTCGAGGCACACTCGGCGGCGATCTCGGCGAACGCGTCGACCTGGGTGCGCAGCGGAGTCTGGTAACCGCCGTAGCGCCGGGGCACGTTCATGCGGTGGATCCCGGTGCCGGTCAGCGCGGCGGCGACCTCGTCCGGCACCCGCCGTTCACGCTCGGCGCGCAACGCGTTCTGCCGGATCAACGGCCGCAGTTCCCTTACGCGTTCGACGATCCCCCCGGTTTCGACCATGCCGACCACCGTCGCCCGGTGCGTCTTCGCTGTCAACGCCGTCAACGCTTCGGTATTCGGCCACCACCGGAAGGGTAGTGCTACAGTGCAATCAGCACTTGTGTACGCCCCGTCCTGGGCGCCGGTGCATGTTCTCTCTCCCGCAGCTGATCCGCTCGTGTCGTTCCCGACCGGCGAAGCAGCTTCCCGGCACCACCTCTCCTCGTGTACGGCCATGGGGCATTCCCGTTCGCCGTACACAACGTGCTCGACGTACGAGAGGTGCTGTCTCCGCCATGCCGGGGTGTGCCCATGCCGCCCCCGCTTCGGCCTCTCCCACCTTCTCTCATGACCCCATGACTTCGTCCGCGAAAGGACACCCACCATGACCACCACACTCGAACGCCCGGCGGCTCCCGTCACACAGGAGTCGGCCACCGGCGTACTCGACATCACCTCGAACGGGCAGGGCCACCTGCGGGCCGGGAGCCTGCTCCCCGGACCTGCCGATCTTCAGGTCTCCGCCGCGCTGATCCGCCGATACGGGCTGCGCAAGGGCGACCTCGTCGCAGGCGTACGCGGCCGGCAGCGCGCTCTCACCGAGGTGGAGCGGATCAACGGCCGCCCGGCCGACGAGCCGCGCCGCCGTCCGCACTTCCGTGACCTGACCCCACTGCATCCGCGCGAGCGGCTGCGGCTCGAACACCCGGCGGGCGGTCTGACCACCCGCGTCATCGACCTGGTCGCGCCGATCGGCAAGGGCCAGCGCGGCCTGATCGTCGCCCCGCCCAAGACCGGCAAGACGGTACTGCTTCAGCAACTGGCCGCCGCCGTCGCCGGCAACCACCCCGAGGCCCACCTGATGGTGGTGCTCCTCGACGAACGGCCCGAGGAGGTGACCGACATGCGCCGTTCCGTACGCGGCGAGGTGCTCGCCTCCACCTTCGACCAGTCCCCGAAGCAGCACATCGCGCTCGCCGAACTGGCCATCGAGCGCGCCAAGCGGCTCGTCGAGGCCGGTCAGGACGTCGTGATCCTCCTCGACTCGCTCACCCGGCTGTGCCGGGCGCACAACAACACGGCCGCCGCCGGTGGCCGCACCCTCAGCGGCGGCGTCGACGCGGCCTCGCTCCAGGGGCCCAAGCGGCTCTTCGGCGCCGCGCGCCTCGCCGAGGAGGGCGGTTCGCTGACCATCCTCGCCACGGCCCTGGTGGAGACCGGCTCCCGGGCCGACGACTTCTACTTCGAGGAGCTCAAGGGCACCGGCAACATGGAGCTCCGCCTGGACCGCACGCTCGCGTCCCGGCGGATCTACCCGGCCGTCGACATCACCCCGTCCGGCACCCGCCGCGAGGAACTCCTCATCCCGGCAGCCGAGTTGACGGCCGTACGAGGCCTGCGGCGCGCCCTGCTCTCCCGCGGGGACGGCCAGGCCGGGCTGGAGACCCTGCTGGACAGGATGCGGCAGACCCCGGACAACGCGACGTTCCTGCGACAGGTCCAGTCGACGGTGCCCGGCGGCAAGTAGACGCTGTCCCGCGAGTCACGCGGACAGGCCCACGGCCCCTGCTGATGCGGACGGGCCGACGATCGCCGCGGCTTCGGACACGCCCACGGCCACTGCGGCTTCGGACCGGCCCACGGGCGCCGCCGCTTCGGGCAAGCCTGCGACCGCTGCGGCATCCGGGTACTCGATGTCTCCGTTCGGCCCGGGCATCGCGGCTTGCGACCTGCACGTTCCTACGTTGGCCGTATGACCATCGGATTCTCATCCCGCGCGGCCGTCTCCTGCTCCGCCGCCTGCGTCGTCGGAGCGCTGGCCCTCGCACCGGCCCCGGTCGCCGCCCTCGCCGGAACGGACGCGGACACCGCGCGCTCAGGCACCGGCACGGACGCCACAGACACCGGGAGTCCGCCGAGCCCAGCGGTCCCGCAGCCGTCGGTGCTTGACCGGCCCGGGATCCACGTACGCCCGCGTCCCGGAGCCCCCAAGGTGCCCCAGAACGTCTCCGCCCGGTCATGGCTGGTGGCCGACGCCGACACCGGCGAGGTACTGGCGGCACGCAACGCGCACGTCAGGCTCCCGCCCGCCAGCACCCTCAAGACCCTTTTCGCGCTCACCGTGCTGCCGGTACTGCCGCCGGCCGTCCGGCACACCGCCACAAAGGACGAACTGGCGGGCGTCGGTGCCGGCAGCAGCCTGGTCGGAGTCACTGCAGGGCGCACCTACCGCGCGTCCGACCTGTGGCGTGGCGTCTTCCTGAACTCCGGCAACGACGCCGTCCGCGTGCTGGCCGAGATGAACGGCGGCTGGCGTACGACGGCCGCCCAGATGCAGGCCAAGGCCCAGTCCCTGGGCGCCCGCGACACGCGGGTCGTCTCGCCCGACGGCTACGACACGCCCGGCCAGGTGTCGTCCGCGTACGACCTGGCGGTCTTCGGGCGGGCCGGGCTGCGCAACGCGGACTTCGCACGGTACTGCGCCACCGTCCGGGCGAAGTTCCCGGCCAAGGGGGGTTCGTACGAGATCCAGAACACCAACCGCCTGCTGACCGGCGCCAGCGGGGTCAAGCCCTACCGGGGGCTCATCGGCGTCAAGAACGGCTACACCTCCCACGCGGGCAACACGCTCGTCGCCGCCGCGCGCCGGGACGGGCGCACCCTCGTCGTCACGGTGATGGACCCTCAGTCGGGCGGCGGATTCGCCGTGTACGAGGAGGCGCGTTCGCTGCTCGACTGGGGTTTCGGGGCCGCCGGGCGGGTCGACCCGGTGGGCTCACTCGCCCCGCCGCGCCCTGTACCGCAGGCGGGCCCGGCGGCGCTGCCCGCGGCCATCGCGGCCGATGCGGGCGCCACCGGTTCCGGTGGCTCCGACGGCTGGTTGTCGCAGGCGGGGGTGATCGCGGGCGCCGCCGGTCTGGGCGCGGGTGTCGTGGTCCTGGCGCTGCGGCTCCACGGCGGGCGGTTCACCCGCGGCTGACCGACGGGCAGGCCGAGCAGCAGACCGAGGGTGATCCACACGTACGCGTTGCTGCCGACGAAGCCGTCGATGCCCGACGCGTCGTCGAACCACAGCCACACCACGCTGCTGCACAGCAGCCCGTACGCGGCACCCGCGAGCCACCACAGCCGTCTGCGCCTGAGCCCCGCCTCGGCCAGGATCGCGAACGACGGCAGCAGCCAGACGAGGTGGTGCACCCAGGTGATGGGGCTGACGAGGCAGGCGGCGAGCCCGGTGAGCGCGAAGGCGCCGGGCAGGTCGTCGCCGACGAGGGCTCGGTGCGCGCGCCAGGCCCACACCGCCAGGACGGCCAGCGCCGCCAACGCCCAGGCTGCGTGGCTCGGTTCGGCCGGGGCGGCGAGCCGGGCCAGTACGCCTTGCAGCGACTGGTTGGAGACGTAGGCGAGGCGGCCGATACGGGTCGTGTCCCAGACCGCCTCCGTCCAGTAGAAGCGGGAGGCGTCCGGCGCCGCCCAGGCCGCGAGAGCGGTGGCGGCCGCGGCGACGGCCGTCGCGGTCGCGGCCGCGCGGGGGCGCCTGGCGAGCAGCAGGAGCACGATGAAGATCGCGGGCGTGAGTTTGATCGCGGCGGCGAGGCCGATGCCGACACCCGCCCAGCGGCTGCCGCCGCGGCCGCGGCTGTGGTCGGTGGACAGGAGCCGGGCGTCGATGAGTACGAGGGCCAGCAGCAGGAGGTTGACCTGGCCGAAGCTGAAGGTGTCGCGGACCGGTTCGAGGAGTGCGAGCAGGCAGACGGCCACGGCGAAGCCGAACCAGCCGTGTCGGCGGAGCCCGTACGGGGCCAGGACGTGCAGGACGAAGGCTGTCGCGGCGAGGTTGAGCAGCAGCCCGACGGCGATCGCGGCGGGCAGCCCGAGCAGCGCCATCGGCAGCATGCTGACCGCCGCGAACGGCGGATATGTGAAGCCGTACTCCGTTCCCGGCACCCGGTAGTCGTAGATGCGGCCGCCGTGGTGGATCCAGGCGTCGACGGCGCCGTGGTAGACGCGCAGGTCGAACCAGTCCCGCAGGAGTGGCACGGTCGCGGTGAAGACGGCCACGGTGGTGGCGAGGGCGAGCACGGTCAGCAGCCGGCCGCGGTCGGTGCGCGGGAGCCTCATGCCGTCCTCTCCAACTGCTCCAGCTTTTCCGGTCTCTCCAGGCCGGGCGCCGTCGACGTCTGGTGGGCCTGCCAGAGCACGACCAGCGCGAGCATTCCGCCCGACACCGCCAGCGCCAACTGCTCGGTGCTCGGCGGGCCTCCGCCGGGCAGGACGCCCAGCGCGAGGACCCCGGTCGCGGCGGCGACACCGTGCCGCACGGACGTGCTGGGCGCGGCCGCCGCGATGAGGAACAGTCCCCAGAGCGCGTACCAGGGCCGGATGGCGGGGCCCAGGACCGCCACCGTCGCCAGGCTGAGGCCCAGTGCGTAGACGGGGCTCGGCCGGGGACGCCGTAGCCATATGACGAGTACGGCGACGGCCGTGGCCGCGAGGCCGAGGGCGTGCCAGGCCGGCAGGGCGAAGGGGGCGAGATCGCTGCCCAGGTCCCGGAGGAGAGCACCGGTGGCACGGCCGAGGACGCTCGTGGGCGACCAGTTGTGCGGGGACACCGGCGTCTTCAGCGCGCTGACCCAGCCATATCCCGTACCGGCGGCGGCAGTTGCGGCGACGGTGGTGGCGAGGGCGGCGGCCGTGGTCGTCGCGAGCGCCTTCACCGTCCCCCGCCCCGCGCGCACTTGGAGCACCACGACGGCCGCGAGGCCCAGCGCCGCGGGGGCCTTGACCAGGGCGGCGAGCGTGACGAGCACGGCGCCCAGGACCGCCCACCGGCCGAGTGCGGCCACCAGGCCGGCGCCCAGCAGCCCGAGCATGATGGCGTCGTTGTGCGCTCCGGCGACGAGGTGCAGCAGCACGAGCGGGTTGAGCGCGCCGAGCCACAGCGCGGCGGCCGGATCGGCGCCGCTGTGCCGGGCCAGCCGGGGCAGCGCGGCCGCCATCAACGCCACGCCGAGCAGCGCGACGACCCGCATTCCGAACAGTCCGGCCGGTACCTCGCCCCGCGTCAGGCCGGACAGGGCGGAGGCGACGGCGAGGAAGACGGGGCCGTACGGTGTCGCGGTCTGCCGCCACACCGGCGCCACCTCGTCCGCGAGCGGGCCGCCGAGCATCGCGGGCCCGTGCGTGTACACGTCGATGTGCGCGTCGACCATCGCGCCCTGCGCCAGATAGCTGTAGACGTCCCGGCTGAACAGGGGTGGTGCGAGCAGCAGCGGTGCGGCCCACAGGGCGAGTACCACCAGCAGTGACCGGGGGCTGGGCGGCTCGGGCCGCCGGATCACCCGGCCCAGCAGGGCCCAGGCGGCGATGAGCAGCACGACCCCGAAGTACACGCCGACCAGTCCGAGTGCCGCCCGCGCGGACGCGGGAGCCAGCAACTCCCGTACGGGCAGGGCTCCGGCCGTCTCGCCGCCTGCCGCGAGTACGCCCGATCCGGCGAGCCCGAGCAGCTGACAGCGACGTAGATCGACGGTGAAACCCTTGGCCAACACTCGGGAAGCGTGTCAATGCGGGGTGGCCGGAAGGCGACGCACTTCTCTCGGAGCGGCAGCCGTGGTGTGTCCGGCGTCTTATGTCTCTGGAGCTCTCTAGAACACCGAAGAACTCTCTAGAACACCGACAGCCCGCTGAGGGTCGTGAAGCGGTCCAGGGCCGCCACGCCCGCCACCGAGTTGCCGCGCTCATCCAGGCCGGGGCTCCATACGCACAGCGTGCAGCGGCCGGGGACGACGGCGATGATGCCGCCGCCTACGCCGCTCTTGCCGGGCAGGCCCACGCGATAGGCGAAGTCGCCCGCCGCGTCGTACGTGCCGCAGGTGAGCATGATCGCGTTGATGTGTTTGGCCTGGCTCTGGGTCAGGAGGCGGGTGCCGTCGGCTCGGACGCCGTGCCGGGCGAGGAAGCCGGTGGCCAGGGCGAGGTCGGCGCAGGATGCCTCGACGGAGCACTGGCGGAAATACTGGTCGAGGAGGACCGGGACCGGGTTGTCGATGTTCCCGTACGACGCCATGAAGTGGCCGAGCGCGGCGTTGCGGTTGCCGTGGGCGGCCTCGGAGGCGGCGATGTCCTTGTTGATGGCGAGGTCGGCGTTGCCGCTCTCCGCGCGCAGGAAGTCGAGGAGGGTGCCTGCCGCGTCGCCGGTGTGGGTCTGGAGGCGGTCGGTGACGACGAGTGCGCCGGCGTTGATGAACGGGTTGCGGGGGATGCCGTTCTCGTACTCCAGCTGTACGAGTGAGTTGAAGGGGTTGCCGGAGGGTTCACGGCCGACGTGCTCCCACAGGGTGTCGCCCTCGCGTGCCAGGTCGAGGGCGAGGGTGAAGGCCTTGGTGATGGACTGGGCGGAGAACGGGTGGCGCCAGTCACCCACTCCGTAGACCGTGCCGTCCAGCTCCGCGACGGCCATGCCGAAACGGCGTGGGTCGCATGCCGCGAGGGCCGGGATGTAGTCGGCGGGGCGGCCGCGGCCTGGGGTGTTCTCGATTTCGGCGGCGATGCGGTTGAGGAGGGGCTGGAAGGTTGGGGGCGAGGTCATGATCACCATTCTGCCGGTGCCTCCGGCGGTTGGGCGGTTGTTCTGGTGCGGGTGCGTTGTGGCTGGTCGCGCAGTTCCTCGCGCCCCTGGGTGTGTGGGTGGGCGGTGCCGCGACGGGATATCCGATCGCCGCTCTGGGATATCCAGTCATGGCACGTTGCCGCGGCGATCGGACACCCCGACACGACCCCTCACGCC